>JBAZXY010000055.1:0-8552 GCA_041659585.1 Parcubacteria group bacterium
AAGAAGATTTATTTACGCCATATGGCTTTGATATTGTCCATGAAAAGGCGCTGAGCATTGATACTAAAAAGCAACAGGTAAAGACGGCGGCAGGCAATGTTTTCGAATATGATTATTTAGTGATTGCGACCGGTGCCTCTCCAATGAAATTACCTATCGCGGGGATAGATGCGGAAGGGGTATATACGGTGCGCACCAGTGAGGATGCTAGCGGAATTTATGCAGCAGCTAAGCAGGCCAAGAGGGTAGTAGTAATCGGTGCTGGCGTGATAGGCATGGAAATGGCTGGAGCCTTGAGGCAAATGGGTCTGGCAGTGCACTTGGTAGAATATGGCCAGGCAATTTCTCATAATATTGCTGATGCAGAATTTTCCGATAAGATTGTGGCTAATTTGCAAGCGCATGGCGTGGAGGTGATGTTTGATAGTAAGGTGACAGAAATCAAAACAGAGGGTCAAGCAAAAAAAATAATTATAAATCACACTGGTCATGATGTGGTGGTGGAGGCGGACTTAGTGATAGTGGCGGCGGGTATCAGACCAAATTTGGCAGTGATAGAGGGTGCAGATATCAAGGCGAATGAGTTGGGTATTTTGGTGGATAAAAAAATGCGCACTAATATTAAGAATGTTTATGCCTGTGGAGATTGTTGTGTGCCAATTTCTGCGGTAACCGGTGAAAATAAACCGAGTTCTCTGGCTAGCTCGGCCGTGCAGCAAGCAAAAGTAGTGGGTTATCAAATTGCGGGTTATCCAATTGCTTATGCTGGTTCTACTGGAGCTTTTGCTTTTAAGATTATGGAAAAAGAATATGCTTGTGTGGGCCTAACGGAAGATATTGCTAGAAAACAATTCAAATGGGTAATCGTGGGTCATGCTCAGGTCACAGATTTATATCAGGACTTGAAAGCGGCTCAGCCATTGGAGGTGAAATTAATTTTTGCCGGACCAACAATGCGCTTGGTGGGGTATGAGGCTTTTGGAGCGGGTGTGGTTTCTTCGGCTGAGGTAGCTAGCTTGGCTATTGGATTGAAATTGAGTGTTTTAAAATTGTTGAAATTTAACTATATTGCCCATCCTAGCCTCACTCCTTGGCCATTTATGAATCCAATTGTGATGGCTGCGGAGGATGCCTTGGGAAAAGCGGTTAATAAATTGAAAACGTTTGTGGGCAAGAAATAAGCTTAATAAAAAACACCCCATCCCGCTAAGCGGAATCGGGGGTGTTTTTTTATTAGCAGGCAATATATAGTTTTTTTGAATGGGCTATTCTTCGCTTTTGCTGGCAAAGGTTTCTCCACATTCTTTGTTGGAGCAGCTGGTCTTGCCTTTAGCGGCAAAAACAATCAGACTGCCACATTTGGGACACTTGTCTCCGGTCGGCTTGTTCCAGAGGGCAAAATCGCATTTAGGATAGGTGTTGCAACCGAAGAAGACGCGGCCCTTCTTGGATTTGCGCTCTACGATGTCACCCAGTTGGCATTTGGGACATTTGAGGCCGGTTTTGTTTTCAATGCGCTTGATGCCTTTGCATTCCGGATAATTGGAACAACCCAGGAAAGCGCCAAAGCGTCCGCGCTTTACAAGCATTGGGGCGCCGCAAACTTCACAAATTTCATCGGCATGCTGCTCATCCACTTTCTTTTCCGAATCAGTTTTTTCGGTATATTTACAGCTGGGGTAGTTAGCGCAAGCAATGAATTTTCCGAAACGGCCGAATTTCATAATCAAATCGCCTTCACAGTCTGGACATTGGCGATCCAGTTTTTCTTGCAGGTCCTCCTTTTTGATTTCCTTGGTTTTCTTTTCCAGATTTTTATGGAAGGGCACATAGAAATCTTTGATGACCGGCACCCACTCTTTCTTGCCTTCCGCGATTTCATCCAGGTTCTCTTCCATGGTGGCGGTGAATTTGTAATCCACTACATCGGCAAAATGTTCCACCAGCAGGTCGCACACCGTGAAGCCGATTTCTTCCGGAAAGAGGCGCTTGTTTTCATCCTTGTTGACGTATTTGCGATCGATGATGGTGG
Source organism: Parcubacteria group bacterium (assembly GCA_041659585.1). Taxonomy (GTDB): domain Bacteria; phylum Patescibacteriota; class Minisyncoccia; order Moranbacterales; family UBA2206; genus UBA8518. Next base: position 2,033 of record JBAZXY010000055.1, read on the forward strand.
AGATGGTCGGAGCATAGGTAGATGGTCGGCCGATGCCCAGTTCTTCCATGGATTTTACCAAGGTGGCTTCGGAAAAACGAGCTGGTGGTTGAGTGAACTTTTGTTCGTGCAGGAGTTTTACTAATTTCAAAAGATCTTTTTCAGAGAGTTCCGGGAGGAGATTTTCCGTGACCGGCATTTTTTCACCATAAATTTTCAAATAACCGTCAAATTTGATAGTGGAGCCATTGGCTCGCAAAGTATAATTATCTTGGGATTTTTCCTGCGAAGCCTGGATATCCACCGTGACGGAATTCATCACTGCCGGTGCCATCTGCGAAGCTAGCATTCTTTGCCAGATAAGTTTATAGACTTTGTATTGCTTAGGATCCAAGAATTCCTTGATGGATTCAGGATCTTTTTCTGGAAAAGTCGGGCGAATGGCTTCATGTGCTTCTTGAGCGCCTTTGGCTTTAGTTTTATAGAAACGCGGATTTTCCAGTGCATATTCAGTGCCAAATTTTTTCGCAATTACTTTTTGCGCGCTCAGCATAGATTCCATCGATAAATTGACACTATCGGTTCTCATGTAGGTGATGAGACCAACAGAACCTTCTTTGCCGAGGCTAATACCTTCATAGAGCTGTTGGGCCAGCATCATGGTTTGTTTGGAACTGTAGCCCAGTTTGTTATTGGCATCTTGTTGCAAGGTAGAAGTCGTGTAGGGAGCCAATGGATTTTTTTGCACTTCTTTTTTAGTGATGCTGTCAATTTGGTAGAGAGCGGCTTCCAAAAAGGCTGCAATTTTGTCTGCCTGGTCTTTGTTTTTCACGCCTAACTTGCCGATAGCCTTTCCATTCTCTTTGGATAATTTAGCTTCAAAAGCCTTGGCTTTAGCGGTAACAGCTTTTAGTTCGGCTGTAATAGCCCAATATTCTTCCGGCTGAAAATTCTGAATCTCTCTTTCTTTATCAACAATGAGGCGCAAGGCCACTGACTGGACACGTCCAGCTGAAAGTCCGCGACGAATTTTTTTCCACAAAAATGGGGAAAGCTCATAACCCACCAAGCGATCTAGGACGCGGCGCGCTTGTTGCGCATCTACCAGATTGTAGTCAATGGTGCGCGGGTTAGCCAGAGCTTCTTCAATAGCTTTCTTGGTGATTTCGTGAAAGGCAATCCGCTGAGTATCTTCAATTTTCAGTCCTAAAGCCGCGACCAGGTGCCAAGAAATGGCTTCTCCTTCGCGGTCTTCATCAGTCGCCAAAATGACACCGTCGGATGCTTTGGCCAATTTTTTCAATTCTTTTACACGGTCCACATTCTTGGTGGGAATTTCGTATTCCGGTTCAAAATCATGTTCAATATCAATGCCCATCTTCTTAGCAGGCAAATCACGAATGTGGCCATAGGATGACTTGACGGTATATTTGCCGCCTAGGAATTTGGAAATAGTTTTAGCTTTGGTGGGGGACTCAACGATAACTAATTGCATGATACATGTAGCATACAGCATGAAACATTTTTGTTACATGTTATATGTTTTTTGTTATATGATTATATAATTCTGCCCGCCAATGTTTCTTACCCAACCTTTGATCTCCATGAGAGATAAGATGGAGGAGGCACTGACTGTTCCTAGTTTAGAGAGTTTGGCCAGATTGTCAATGTGAATAGGGTCAGTGGAAAGGAGCTGGAGGAGGATTTCTTCTTCCGGAGTTTGAGGAGCTCTAGTTGGTGGAGTGGATTTTTCAGGGGCTTTTTCCCAACGCAGTTCTTCTAGAATATCCTTGATGCTGGTGACCACCTTGGCGCCGTTTTTGATGAGTGCGTTGGTGCCCAGCGATTGCGGAGAAAAAATTGGTCCGGGAACGGCAAAAACGTCGCGATTGAATTCCAGTGCTAAATTGGCCGTGATGAGTGTGCCACTTTTTTCACCGGCTTCAATGACCAGGGTCCCCATGGACAATCCCGCAATCAGGCGGTTGCGCGCCGGAAAATTTCCAGGGATGCCGGCGGGTGTTTCAATGGGATAGTTGCTGAGCAAACAGCCGCTGCCGCTGATTTCGCGTGACAAACGGAGATTACTCACGGGATAGATATTTTTTTCATCCAAGCTATTGCCCAAAACCGCAATGGTTTTCCCACCGCCATCCAAGGCTCCGCGATGAGCAATGGAATCAATGCCATAGGCCATGCCGCTCACCACGGTGATGCCGGCTTGCGCCAGGTCCTTGGCCAGAGCATAGGCCGCTTGTGATCCATAGTCACTGTGCTTTCGCGATCCCACAATGGAAATCATGGGTGCGTTCAAATCCATCTCACCCTTCATATATAGGACATAGGGCGCGCTAGGAATCTCGCGCAGGAGGCGGGGATAATCCTCATCTGTCTCCGTCAGCATGCGCACCTGCTCTTTTTCTAATTTCGCCCATTCTTGTTGTGGGTCAATCTCTTTTCTTTGGGAAAAAATCTTGGCGGCCAATGCTTCGCCCACGCCGCTTTGTCCCAATGCGAAAATATCGGCCGACCAAGCGGCTTCAGCCGAAGGAAAAAACTCCATCAACTTGCGCATCTTTTGCGGCCCCACGCCGTTGATTTTGTGGAGGGCATTCAAATAAACTAAATCGTTTTTATTTGGCATAGGTTTATTGTTTAGTGAAGTGAGTGAAATGAAAATAATTTTTCATTTCCGAACGAGCGACAACAACAAAAAGTTTAATACCTCGCGGCTTGCCGCGGAAAACTGTGAATCCAGGGTTTGCCCTGGGGTATTAATACTTTTTATTTTAGCACATGGCAGGGAAGAGCCAAAGCTTGACACTAACCGTTTTTTTTTGCTAATCTCCAAAGAATGCTCGTTAACAACTCAATCATAAAAATTCTACCGTAAAAAGGAGCCCATCATGTAAACCTAGCTCACTGCAGAAAATTGACATTCCACCAGAAACTCAGAAAAACCAATACCTACAAGAGGTCAAATGATGAAACGAATATTTTTTAGCTTGATGTTGCTTTTTTTCTATGCCGTCTTTCCCATAATTTCCTTTGCGGATGACGCGCCAACTTTTCCACCCACACTGCCATTTACTTATAACGGCATAACCTATTATAATGTCTTGTCTCAGGTAGGTCAGAATAGCAATGCTTGCGGAGGCTACAAGACTATCAGACTGCTGACGTATTATAATAGAACATCTGCCTCTCCCATCACCACAACCACAAATTATTACAACATCGTCAATGGAGCTGCTACCTATAGTGGGATAAATCAGTCGATAGCATTCACCTCTATGACTCAGGACGGCACCATTAAATATACCGTCACTCCGTATACTAATCCTTCTGGCGTTAGTATCGGAGGAGGTCAGTGTTGGAATGTTTCAATGAATCCTGATTCACTGTATTCCAATAATGATATCCTCAAGCCAGGCGGAACGCTTTTTAAAGCGGCTAACGTTGTTTCCCCGAGATTGCTCTCGGTGAATATCTACCCGCTGGAAGGCGGTAGTGTCACAAGTGATGGTATCGCCTGTGATTTTTTGCATCTGGGCAATTGTCAAAATTATTTTGGCCAAAACGGAGACGCGATTATCACTGCCAGTGCTAATCCCGGCTACGTGTTGTCTTATGTGCAAGATGGAGCTATTCAAAGTGTGGATAATCCTTACACGGCCACTATGGATAAGGATCGACCTGTCACGGTGGTTTTTAAATCAGCGTGGGATTGGCTTTTGAATCCTTCAACTATGCCCTATTTTCCACCCAGAGTACCTTTCATTTACAATGGCAAGACCTACTACAATGTCATGGCTCAGATCGGTCAGAATAGCAATGCTTGCGGAGGCTACAAAACTATCCGGCAGATTGTATATTATAATAAATCAACCAGCAACACTCCTCCTCTCGCTACTGCTTATAGCAATGGAATCGTCTATGGTTTTAGCAGCTCAGGCATCACCCAATCGGTGATGTTTTCTTCTTTCACCCAAAATGATTCAATTAAATATACAATCACTGAATACACTAACCCTTCCTCTGTCAGTATTAGCGGAGGACAGTGCTATGGTTATCCATTGAATCCCAATCTAGTTTATGTTAATAATGATATTATGAAATCAGATGGAACGCTTTTCAAGGCAGCTAATGTGGCCTCACCTGTGAAGCTTTCCATTACAGCTAGTGGAGGAAGTGTTACTGGAGAAGGAATTTCTTGCAATGTGAATACCTCCGGTAATTGTCTGTATTATGCAGTCAAGGGTTCGGTTAAAGCTTTACATGCCGATCCTAAGCCTGGCTGGGAATTCGATCACTGGGATGATGGCGTGGCTGTTATTATAATCCTGAATTGACAGTGACGATGAATGCAGATAAAAATGTGCAGGCGGTGTTTACCTCTGTGGCTTCCAATGTCAATGTATACCCAGACACTTTGAAGGGATCAGTAGTCAGCGGAGAATTAAATCCCTTGATTAATTGCAGTGATGCAGGCAACACTTGTAGCGCCAGTTATATGGGCGGTGATGTTGTTTCTTTGTCTGCTAATTCAAAACAGGGTTACAAGTTTGTTCGTTGGGAAGAATGTGGAGCAGAGCTTTCCACTAGTCAAAAAATGAGCTTCACTATGGGAGGAGAAAGAAATATAACACCGGTATTTGAAGTTGTAGCTGGAAATTCATTCCAATGCAAAGTTGCAAACTTTGATATCATCACTGGAGATGAATGCGTTATTTATGTTCGCAATGAGACTGGGATATCTTCTACTGCATGTAGTGGTGAGGCTGCTGATTGTTTTGAGCAAGCAAGAGCAGCGGGATATGCCACAGGAAGCACGCCAAGGGAATCAGCAATCATTGTGTTTGATCGTGTGCCTGGAACAGCTCTTAGCGTTGGGCATGTTGGAATCGTCACTGGCTATTCCGGTAATCGAGTATCCATACATGATTCTAATTGGATTGGACATCATGTTATTGGAGATCACACGGAGACTATTGGTACAAGTGGGTATAGCATAAAGGGCTATATTTACTGCGCGCCTTAAAAAATAGGTCAACGCGCCTAAAAAACAAAGAGGCAGGATTTTAACAGTCCTGCCTTATTTTTATAAAACATCTGAAAAACTTCTAATATGTAAATCTAAAAGACTTTAAAATCAATTGAAAATCTGAATTGATTGGAAGAATTGAATCATCGCCAAAAATACTGATTATGTTTTTTCCATGAATTAATATTATTCCTGTATTACCGTAATCATTGTAATTTTTTATTGAGTATTTTTTTGCTGGTCTTCCTCCCATGATAATGGATTCTACGTCTATTGATTTCTTATTTGTAACTGATTTGGTGTTTTCTGTTAAAATTTGATTAAACGCATTTTCTAATGATAAATCTTTGGAATTGGTAGTGGTATTAATTGAGTAAATCCAATGACCTTCCTGTTTATCGCTTAGGATGACACCATTGTCAGTCGACCCTGAAGTGGTTATTAGTTTATTTGGATATTCGAATTCAAAGCCGTATGTTCTGTTGGTGTATTTATTTACCTGTTTACTGCTACCAGGGGACGTTGGATTTGTCGTATCGTTATTCTGTTCAGCATCCTTTTGTGTCGTTTGCGGTTTTTCCATAGCGACAGGTTGTTTTATACTAGCTACTTCTTGCGATTGCCTTGTTATTCCTTGATTTATCACAATTTTCCACACAACAGTTCCCGTCGTAGTCGCAAAAATAATAATTATCATCGTTCCTAGCCAGGTAGGTATTTTTTTGTTGTCGATCATTTTGTTTTGGATTTATTTTTATACTTTTATTATCTCAAAAAATGGTGGGTTTGTAAATTTCGATTATTGCTATATACTAAAAATATAATTTCATAAGTATTAAAAACAATGAAAAAAGTATTCTTGATTTTGCCAATTATGGCCGGAGCTATTTTTTTGGGCGGCTGTGGTAATAGCAGTCAACAGCAACCAACTGCCGGGGAAAATCCAACTGGAACAAACAAGGCAGTTGAGGTTGATAAGGGAAATGGCGTGGGGGCAGTTGCGGGAAGCTTGAAGGAGATGGTGGGGATGGGCAAACAGATGGTATGTGTGATGAATGAAAATGGTGTGGAGACCAAGACCTATATCGAAGGAAAAAAATATAAATCCACTACTGATTCCAAAGAAATGACTATGAACAGTATTTTTGACGGCGAAGCTTTTTATAGCTGGAACACCAAGACCAAGGCCGGCACTAAAATGACCATGGCCTGCATGGAAGAGATTGGTAAGAATATGCCTAAGACAGCTGGGGATGAATCAGATTTTGCTTCGACAGATAAATTAATTGAAGAGGAGGCGAAGAATAATAATTGCCAGGAAGCGAAGGAGAAAGTGGATTTCACTCTGCCAGCCGATATCGATTTTGTGGACCAATGTTTGATGATGCAAAATATCACTAAAAATATGCCTAAGGGGGAGTTGCCAGCCAACTTCAAGATGCCGACTGAATAATATGCAAAATGGAATTGATTTTAAGGATTAATATTTTCTGAAAA
>JBAZXY010000056.1:0-8409 GCA_041659585.1 Parcubacteria group bacterium
GCAGTTTAGGGAAATGCTTAGATAGAATTTTAAAAGCTAAATTTGAAATTTTAAATGAAGGTTTAATATTTTAAATTTAAAAATTTATAATTTAAAATTGGTAATTTATTAATAATATGATAACTAAAGAAGAAGTGCAACATATTGCCGGACTAGCGCGCATCGGCATGAACGAACAGGAGACCGAAAAAATGGCGACGGAAATGTCGGCTGTCTTGGAATGGATTGATCAATTAAAAGAAGTGGATGTGGAAGGCGTGGAGCCGACCGCGCACATCACGGGGATGGAAAACCGCTTGCGTCAAGATAGTGCCAATAACTTTGAAAATAAAGCTGGCATTGTGGAGTTATTTCCAGAACGTAAGGGTAATTATGATAAGGTGAAAGCAGTTTTATAATTTAAAATTGGTAATTTGTAGAGATATGATAAAAAAATTACATCAACAATTAGTCACTAAGGAAATTTCCGCGGTAGCATTGGCGGAGCAATATTTTGCTATTATTGAAGAAAAAGACAAAGAAGTTTTTGCTTATTTGACTCTAACCAATAAGGCAGCACTGGAACAAGCCAAGAAGGTGGATGAAAAAATTGCCGCTGGAGAGGTTATTGGTATGTTGGAAGGCATTCCTGGAGCAATCAAGGATAATTTATGTGTGGAGGGCGTGCGGGCCACAGCCGGTTCCAAAATTTTGGATAACTACATCGCACCGTATGATGCTAGTGTAGTGACCAATCTCAAGGAAGCGGGCGCGGTGATTTTGGGCAAGGTGAACATGGACGAATTCGCCATGGGATCCTCCACGGAAAAAAGTGCTTACGGTGCCACCAAAAATCCGGTCGATTTGGAGCGGGTGCCGGGTGGCTCTTCAGGTGGCTCAGCCGCGGCTGTGGCTGCAGGTGAGGCTGTCTGGGCTCTGGGAACTGACACAGGTGGTTCGATTCGCCAACCAGCATCTTTCTGTGGAGTGGTGGGACTCAAACCCACCTATGGCCGAGTTTCACGCTACGGAGCAATGGCGATGGCCTCTAGTTTGGATCAAATTGGGCCGATTACTACTAGTGTAGAAGATGCAGCTATTCTATTGAGCGCGCTGAGTGGTGAAAATAAGATGGATTCCACGAGCGCTCAAAGTCCGGCGAAAGACTATACGCAATATCTAACAGGAGATGTTCAGGGAATGCGCATCGGAGTGGTGCGCGAATATATTGATGGTTTGGGCGAAGGTCCAAAAAAATCTATCCTGTCTGTGATGGAATCCTATAAAAAATTAGGCGCAGAAATAGTGGAGATTGAATTGCCTTATGCTAAATATGCTTTGCCGGTCTATTACATTATCATGCCGTGTGAGGTTAGTTCTAACCTAGCTCGGTTTGATGGCATTAAATATGGGATGCGGGCAGTGGATCATGAAGACACGGCCCTGGATTTTGTGCCGGAAGACCGCAATTTGATTGAGACTTATTTGGACTCTCGAAGATTTGGTTTAGGAGCGGAAGTGAAACGAAGAATCATGCTAGGGACTTATGCACTCTCCTCCGGATACTACGACGCCTATTATTTGCGCGCTCAAAAAGTGCGCACGCTTATTAAACAAGATTTTGAGAAAGCTTTTGCAGCGGTGGATATGATTCTGACCCCCACCGCTCCGACACCAGCTTTCAAGATTGGCGAGAAAACAGCCGATCCATTGGAGATGTATCTGGCGGATATCTTCACTATCACCGCTAATATTGTGGGTGTGCCGGCTATTTCTGTGCCAGGTCCGACTGTAGAAGTGGATGACAAGATGTTACCGCAAGGGTTTCAATTGATGGCCAAATGGTTTGACGAAGAAGGCTTATTGCGTGTGGCGCATGCTTATGAAATAGCAGATAAGGCATAATTTTTTTATCAAAAATTATAATAAAACAAAAAAATGGATGGAATGCTTTTTATCGCAGGTGATTTATATACAGAAATATTGAAGTTTTACCACTCCGGTTTTTTTCTGACCATAAAAATTCTCCTAGGAATTTATACCCTAGTGCTGTTTATTGATATTATACTGCTCCTTATTCAACGCGGGGTGGCGGGGAATATTCGGGAGGGCATCTATGGAATGGACGTGCCAAGAGCTATTTTGGATAAGAAGGAAAAAACCAGAGAAGATTGGGAGGGGATCAAGAAAAAATTAGCCAGTGCCAATCCAGTAGATTATAAGGTGGCCCTGATTGAGGCAGATGATTTTATTGATGAAATTGTGAAAGGTTTGGGCTATGCCGGGGATAACTTTGGAGAGAGATTGGATAATATTCCGGAGGATCATGTGATGAACGTGGCTGGCATGCGGCAAGCGCATCAGGTGAGAAACAAGATTATCCATGATGATAATTTCGTCTTGTCACAAAATGATGCCCTTGGAGTCCTGAGCCAATATGAGGAATTTTTGCGAGGTTTTCAGGTAATTGATTGACATTTTCTGGGGGCTTATGTATAATGAACAAAGCGTTTGAATAGTGCATATTTTTGTATTGATAGCGGAGTGGAGTCCCGCCAAGGCGGGAGCAGCTCGCTAAATTGAGAAAATGTTAAAATACCTGGTTTATGTTATAAAATCTGAAGAAAATAGATATTATATCGGATTTACAGCAGATATTGAAATCAGATTGAGCCAGCATAATTCAGGACTATCAAGGTGGACGAAGCAATATAAGAATTGGAAAGTGATTTATACGAAAAATTTTGAAAATATTACGGATGCTAGGAAATGGGAATTGTATCTGAAAAAACAAAAAGGAGGAAATGGATTTAAAAAAGAAATTGGAATTTTATAGATAATAATAGCGGAGTGGAGCAATGGCAGCTCGCGTGGCTCATAACCATGAGGTTGTAGGTTCGAATCCTACCTCCGCAACAAGAAAAAGATAAAAACATAGATTGGGAGTGGAGGTTCGAATCCTACCCCCGTCACGTCGCTCGCGAGCGACGTGATCCGCAACAAGAGTGACAAAAATAATAGCAACAAAAATCATCTCTATATCTTTCTTTGGCAGGGTAGCTCAGTTGGTTAGAGCACAGCACTCATAACGCTGAGGTCGAGAGTTCGAATCTCTCCTCTGCTACGGAGTGATGTAGAGATGAATGACATGCAACATACAGCACGAAACATGTAACAAAATATTCCTTTTGTCGTATGCTTCATGTTATATGATACATGAGTTGGGGCCGTAGCTCAGTTGGTTAGAGCGACTGCCTGTCACGCAGTAGGCCACCGGTTCGAGTCCGGCCGGCCCCGCAAACGAAAAAAGAGGCTTTGCTAAAGCCTCTTTTTTTGATGCAATCTTTATATGTATTTTGATTAGTGACATAAAGAGTGTTATGATTAAATTATAAAAATATGATTATTGATTCTCATGTCCATATCTCGCTGTATGATAATAATGCAATTTCTTTGCAAGGTGCTTTTGATTTGTTTTTAAGGGAAATGGAAAAAAATAAAATAAACGCGGCAATTATCATTCCAGATAACATTGAGGGTAGTAGTAACATTGCTGATTTAGAAAAAGCGATGGAGTTGATTGGCGAGCGCAAAAATCTTTTTCTGCTGGGCAGTCCGCAAATTATCCAGAGGGGTTCGAGTGAACTGGAAAAATATCGAAAACTTTTAGAAGAAGGGAGAATTAAAGGTCTGAAGTTTTTCCCGGGACACGATCCATTTTACGCTACTGATGAGCGATGTCTTCCTTATTATGAATTGTGCCAAGAGCTAGATGTGCCGGTGTTGTTTCATACGGGTGAAAACTCAGGGGATAGCGAATGTGCTAAGTGGAATGACCCGAAATATATCGTGGAAATTGCCAAAGAATATCCCAAGCTTAAGGTTATTATTACTCATTACTATTGGCCGAAGCTAGATTATTGTTATGAGATAACCAAGGATATTCCTAATATTTATTTTGAAATTGCGGCTATGGCAGATGCTGAAGTTGTTGAGAAAAGTGGAGGAATTGGAAAGATGCAAGATGTTTTGAGAAAAACTATTGCAAATCGTCCAACTCAGGTTATTTTTGGCACTGATTGGCCGATGTGCAAAATTGAGGAGCATATTGAGTTGGTGAAGTCTTTGGGGTTGGGTGAAGATGTTGAGAATGGGATATTTAGTGAAAATGCGAAGAATATTTATAATCTAAAAATGCAATAACCTTGCAAAATTTACAGATCAATATTAAGCTACATGAAAACTACATTATTATATTTATATAAGACTTTCTTTGCTTTTTTGGCATTTATGGCGACTTTTTTTCTGTGGAAGAGTGCAGTTGAGCCACGATATTTTCGCCAGGCAGTAATATTCGTAACTTATTATCAAATCGTTTTGCTTGGGTCGTTATCATTGATATTTTCATTTCCTCCAAGGAAAAGATGGCTAGATATGATATTGCCATTTTTTTTCATCACATATATATTTATCGCTGGCGGAGTTGATAATTTTTTCATACATGTGATTGTATTTTTTGCCGTTATTGCTTCCGGATATTTTTTTCAAAAGTTTGATTTTGATAATAAAAATGTGAAATTATATTGGGCATTTGCCGTGATTGCAGTCATAATAAATATAATATATGCAACAGCTGGTGAGTGGATGAAACTAACTGGAAGCCCTGGAATTTTATTGGCTACGTATGCCTTTTTCTCCAGTATGTTTATTTTCCCGATATTTATGATATTTTCGCCCGCTTATTTTTTTATTGCGGGAAAGGAATTTTTGTCTCAATCAAAGAGGGGGAAATTCATCACATCGATGATTGTTTTATTTTGGATATTTTTTATGGTATTATCTTTTCCTGCAAGGAATTTTTTAATGAGAATATTGGTTGATCCATGCTATCGGGAGTATACATATGATGAAGAGATAACTACGGAGAATCCAAAATTTTCTATTGTAGGAGATAGAAAATGTATTACGGATGGTGCGCGCAATTGGTTTGGTGATTCAGTAAGAAGAAACATAGAATAAGAATTAGTTTATGTATAAATTAGACAAAAGCCAGCTCAAAATAAGGAAAAAGTTTGCAATTATTGTTTCGGCTATGACAGCCGTTATTGCAATTTCATTTGTCGTTCTTTTTGTTGAAATTCCTATGGACAGAATCGACACCACTGAATGGAAGACTTATCGCAATGAAGAATATGGTTTTGAATTTAAATATCCTGAAGGTGGGAAAATTACAACGAATATCAATGGTGTTTGTGTAGATAGCTCCTGTGTCGGGTATGTTAGATATGACAAGGAGGTTAGTTTTTTTAGATTGCGTGAAAAAGCATTGCACAGATATATGGAGTATGATGTGTTCTATCGGAGAAAGTTTATAATTGTAGGTAATAGGATTGCTAATGTGTATATCTATGATATTTCCGGGGAGGGTGGTAGTTACAAGCCAGAAGAAATAATTGTGAATAATGAAAAGGTTATTTATGCAATAACTGGGTTTAATAATGATATGCTTAAAACATTTAAGTTTATAGCCTCGGCACAAAATACCACCCCGGATATTCCCTGAAAAAGGTTATAATCTCGTTCACTCGTCCCCGCCACGTCGCTCGCGAGCGACGTGGCCCGCCACACGATTTTGTTATTTTGTCCCGACCTGTCGTTCACGAACGACTGGTCTCGCCACAAGATTTCATTATCTTGAGGTAGGTCACGTTGTTTGCGAGTAAAATCACAAAGCAAGACTATCGGGTCTTGTTTTTTGTTTTTGCAAAATTTAGCACTAGCCATCCAGAATAGTGAGTGCTAAAATAAAGTAAACATAGTAATTTTTTTTGGAAGAGATTAATGGAAAAATTGAAAAAATTTTGGGAATCGTTAATGGGCAGTAGACGAGAGATTTATCGCATTCATATTGCGCACACCATTCGTTCCATTGCATTGTCTTTTATTGTCATTTATGTCCCGGTATATCTTTTTAATCTTGGTTATTCTCTCAAGAGTATTATTTTTTTCTATGCAATTTTGCATGGCTTTGGTTTATTGTTCACCGTATTTGTCATCTCGCCATTGATGCAGAGAGTTGGTTTGGTGCGTATTTTTCGATTTTACTATCCATTGGAGATTCTTTTTTATACGAGTCTGTACTTTATGCAGGCTGGACATATTCCTTTTGGAATAGTGGCAATGTTTGGTGGAATGGCAACATTCACCTATTGGGTGCCGCTTAACATTTTGTTAGTGAAGCACGCTGATTTTGATAAGATGGGAACTGATTTAGCCACTTTTTTTGCGTTGCCAAAGATATTTCAAGTGCTCAATCCACTTATCAGCGTGGTTATGGTATATTTTGTGGGGTTTTGGCCGATTTTTGTGATTGTTGCTATGGGATTGGTCTTGTCCTACATCCCCTTACATGGCATCAAAACTCATGAATCACAACTGTCATTACACTGGAAAGAAACTTTTGTTAAAATTAGAAAAAGAAAAAAATTATTTTTTTTGGAAGTGCTGGATAACGTGATTGAAGAATCGCATTGGTATTGGAGCATCTATGTCTATCTTATGATTGGTACACTGGCAGTGCCGGGCATTGTAGGGAGTCTGTCGGCGCTTGGCGGAGTGTTATTTATGATTTTTGTCGGTAAAAAGGCAAATAAAAAACCAGAAAAGTTGATTGTCATAGCGGCATTATTGATGGTGGCTATTTCCGTGGGAAGAATTTTTTCGCAAGGGCAAATATTGGCCTATGTCTTGACCCTGGCGGGTTCATTTGCGATGACTTTTTTGTTAGTGCCGTATTTCGGCTATATCTATCGCGCCATCAAAGATCGCAACGAAGAGGAATTTATTGTTTTGCGCGAAGTACCCACTGTCATTGGAAGATTGATTGTTTTTGGTTGCATATTGCTTACACTCAACCATCCGCAATATTTTTTCGTCTTGCCGGCAATTGTGGCGGTTATTATGATAGGAATGTTTATTATCGCGGAACAGCGAAGAAAATAGAAGAATGGAAGCTTTTGAAAAAGAGATTATGAAAAAACATATTTACTTTTTTGGCACATTTGCTAAAATAGAGGCAAGATAATTGAGATTGAAAAGATAGATTTATGAGCTACATATTTTTTTAGATAAAAATTAAGCTAAACATAAAACTATGCGCTACGTCACAATTGTTCTCTTGTTGGGAATTATTTTTCTCTTGTCTGCCACCCAGGTCTTGGCAGCAGTGCCGGATGTTGTCATTAATGAAGTGCACATTTCTGGCGGCACGGGACATACTGATGATGATTTTGTGGAACTCTATAACGCCACTGACCAGTCGGTGGATATCAGCGGCTGGAAAATGAAGAAGCGCATTAAGAGCGGCACGGAATCGACGTTAAAAGATTTTTCCGTGGCGGAGGACATGAACATCACTATTCCGGCGAAAAAATATTTATTGTGGGCCAGTGCCAATGGCAAATTTAAAACATCAACAGAAGAAGAATTTATCTCAAGCAGTTCACTTACGAGTGATAATAGTCTCGCCCTATTCGATGAAAATAATATCTTGATTGACGCGGTCACCTATGGCGCTGGACATACCAACCCTTTTGCACCTAGTTTGAGTTATCCCCTTAATCCAACAGCCAATTCTAGCATCGAAAGGGATATGGCGAATAATCTTTTCGTGGCGCAAGTCAACCCCACTCCGCAGAATGATTCTGCGGTGGCGGAGACGCCGGTAGTGGAAGATGTGTCAGAGGATAAAATCGATGACACGGTAAACACTCAAGGTGGTACAGTGCGGATCAACGAACTTTTTCCCAATCCCAAGGAGAAAGGCGAGGCTAGTGAATTTATTGAACTATATAATTTTGGAGCAGAGGATATTGATCTGGCCGGATTTGTGTTGCGTGACGCTTCGAGCACCGGAAAATATATTTTACCTGCCGGAAGCCTGCTGCCCAAGCAGGCTTATTTTTTAGTGACGCGGGAAAAAAGCAAATTGTCTTTGAATAATTCTGATGAGAGTGTGTCACTTTTTGATCCGGCGGGAGAATTGCTGGACACCGTTACCTATGCCACTTCCAAAGAAGGCGCTTCGCTGAGTTATGCTGCATCCGGTTATCGCTGGAGCAAATATCTCACTCCCGGAGCAGTGAACGAATTCAGTGAAGTTCCGCAAATTGAAAAAACAGACATTCCCAAGAAAGCTTATCCGAATATGCCGGTGCTGTTTTCGGCTAAGGGAGGCGCGGATGAAGCCGTGGTGTATTTGTGGGATTTCGGGGATGGGGTGAAAAGTCGCAAGCAAAACACCTCCCATGTCTACAAGAAAAAAGGGAAGTATGCCGGCTCCCTCACTATCACCGGTAGCTTGGAGAGTTCGGTGAAGAATTTCACCGTGCAAGTGAAAAAAATGCCCCAGCAAAAAATCAGCATTACGGC
>JBAZXY010000057.1:0-8371 GCA_041659585.1 Parcubacteria group bacterium
AGAATGCAAATAAAACAATTATGCTAAAAGAGGATAATACAATAACTGCTACGGGCTGGAAAGTGGTGCCCTAAACAACTGTCTAACATCTCATCGCCATAAAATGGCTTGCCGGCTGAAATCCAGAAATTACAGCTGCAAAACCCGTAAGTTTCGTCAGGTTGTCACAAACAGCCATTCCTCAACTTTCAGGTTTTTCGCTCGAAATTTCAGAATTTCAACTCGACAGGAGATATTGGACAGTTACTAAAATATGGAAAATTTTTTCGAGATAACAAAAACGAATAATTTATCCCGAGTGGGAAAACTGCAGACTAAAAATGGAGCGATTAATACTCCATTTTTTATGCCGGATGCGACGCGCGGATTTGTAAAATTATTATCCAAGCAGGATTTGGAAAGAATAAATCTGAGTCCAATGGTGGTCAATACCTACCATCTATATCTGCAACCAGGCATAGAGCTGATAAAAAAAAGCCAAGGCATTCACAATTTTATGAATTGGGACGGTCCTTTGCTTTCCGATTCCGGCGGATATCAAATATTTTCTTTGATTCATAAGAATCCGCAAATGGGCAAAATAACCGATGAGAAAGCGGTTTTTAAATCTCCATTGGATGGCAGAAGACATGAATTGACTCCGGAAAAATCCATCCAAATTCAATTTGATTTGGGTGTGGATATGATGGTAGTTTTGGATGATGTGCCACCAGTCACTTATTCGGATAAAAAAATGAAAGTGGCTATAGACAGAACGATAGCCTGGGCAAGGCGTTGTAAGATTGAATATGAAAAACAGATTAAGGAGCGAGAGATTGAAGAAAAGCAGCGTCCTTTGCTTTTTGGAGTAATTCAAGGCGGGAAAGATGCGACTCTTAGAAAATATTGCGCGGAAGAATTGGTTAAATTGGATTTTGACGGCTATGGTTTTGGTGCGCGCCATGTCGATGAAAATGGAGTTTTTATGCAAGAAATGGTGGCGGAAACTGCCAAGATGATTCCAGAGGACAAATTGCGTTTTGCGCTGGGCGTGGGTACGCCTGAAGACATTGTTCGTTTTGTCGCTTGCGGATGGGATATGTTTGATTGTGTCATTCCAACTCGTGAAGGTCGGCATGGTCGATTGTTCATTCGGAAAGAGGGAGAATTGAAAGACAAGGATTTTTATACCACCATCAATATCAATAATCAGAAATTTAATGACGATTTTTCGCCAGTGGACAAGACTTGTGATTGCGAACTCTGCCGTAATCATTCACGCGCCTATCTGAGGCATCTTTTTGTCAGCAAGGATCCATTGGGCATGCGGTTAGCAGCGATGCACAATCTGAAATTTTATTTAGATCTGATGAATCAGTTGAAAAAATAATTTAAAATTTAAAATCGAAAAAGATAACAAAAAACTAACATTATGGGTTAGTTTTTTATCCAATAAGAGATGAAGTTATTTGTTTCTTTGTCTGTCGGCCTTGGCAAGGAGGCGGGTGTTGGGGATGCGCAGGGAAAATCCCATGGGGAGTGGCAAGGCAGCACTTTTGATGGCAGGATTGAGAAACTGGAGGTCATCTAATGGCAGAGCTTCGTGATGAGAAATGTCTTTCAAGGTGGCTTTTTTGCGCAGGCGAGTTTCAGAAAAACTTTTGGGTGCATTTTCCAAAGCGGCATCCAGCTGGTTGTCTTGGATGATTTTCAGGATAGCATGAAATTTTCCAGGGTAGTTGATATTTTCACTAAAACTGCTCAGTGTGGACAGGAGGATATCCGGACTAGTCCTATATTTAGTGGGAACGTACAAAGCCTGTCCAACGTGCAGCAACCTTTCGTGGACATCGGGATTAAGGGATTTGAGGAGGCCTTTGTCCATATGAAATTTTTCAGCGATAGTGCCTAGATTATCACCAGCTTTAACAACATAGGTATTGCTGGATAATTCAGTGGTTATTTTTTTATTGATTTCTCCTTCTAGCCAGAGGTAGAAATCAGTCAGAGCAATAGTTCTTTTTTGGGGAATTTCTAGGATTTCTCCTGGTCGTGCTTTTTCCATTCGGGCAATCCACTGTTTGAAGCTCTCTTCGGCAGGGGCATTTTTCCGGTATAGCAGCGTGAGAGAAGTTTCAAAGCGTTGGGCTATTTGGGAAATGGTTTCGTCTGGCTGGAGAATGCATATTCCTTGACTAGCAAGGCGTTCTTTGGGAAGCTGGCTCTCTTTTTCTTGCAGGGAAGTGAGGAATCCCTTGGTATAGCCGCCATTGTAATCCAGGAGGGCTAGGTCCCAACTATTGCCTAGTTTTGCATAGCTATAGCGCAAGTGTTTGGCGCAGAGCTCAGCGCTTTTGAGAGGGTCGAGGCGTTCGTCATACGTATCATTAACGGTCATTTTGAAATCAGGCAATTGGGAAGTGCTTTTGGTAATTTGATAGACGCCAACTGCGCCAGCGCGAGAAATATTTTTATTGCTAAAATGGGATTCGGCAATAGCTAGAAAGGCATATTCTTCTGGTACATTATGACTAGCAAATATTTTTTTGATTTCACCAATCCAAGGACGCATTCTTTCCAGACCTTGCACAATGCCTTCTTTGTAATTGATAGTTTCGGGAGCATATTTTTCTTGCCAATTATAGAAAATAGCTTTTCTGGTCGCTTCATCGAGAGTGATGTGATTTTGGGATTGGATCTGTTCGCGAAAAGTCTCGCCGATGATTTCGATATTCTCTGTTTCAATGTAGGTATTTTTAATCGTGTCCCTCACCTCTCCCACAGCGGCTTGAGTCTCTTCTTTTTTGAGAGTCTCTTTTATATTTTTTATACTAGTTTCCACATCTTCCTTGTCCGTGCTTGTATTAGGAATAAATTTTAGATTAGAAAGTGCTAAGCTGGCTAGCGTGGCTCCTCCTAATTGAAGAAAGTGTCGACGAGTGATTTTGCTGGCCGCATCTTGCTCTTCAGTAGTTTCCTTTTTCAGTGGCAAAACAGGCGGCTGATATTCCGTTTCATTTTCTTTAGGATTATTTTTGGAGGGTGTAAAAAATTTTAATTCCGACATGCTTTTATTATAACTGGAAAATGAAGGATGATAAAGGTTAATTGACTAGGGGGAAAAAACAAGCTAAATTAATAAGACATTAAAATAGGAGTTATACATTTGAATTTCAGTCACCCTATTTTCAAAAAAATAACTCGAGCCCGGTTTTTCTCACTAAAATATTCCCTCTATCCCGACGCCCATAGGAATATTGTAGAGAAAAAACAAACTCTCAAACAGATTTTCTTGAAAATACGGTAACTAAAATTCAAGTAGGTAATTTAATAAAAGCAAAAATTACTATGATTAATAATAAGCTAAAAACCATTGAGTTACTTGCGCCGGCGGGAAATTTAGAAAAGCTTAAATATGCCTTGGCCTATGGGGCGGACGCGGTGTATGTCGGGATTCCGGATTTTTCGTTGCGGGTGCGCATCAATAATTTTACGCAGGATTCGTTGCGAGAAGCGGTGGCCTATGTGCATAAAAAAAAGAAAAAGATTTATATCACACTGAATATCTATGCACACAACGTGCATTTAGAGCAGATTAAAGAACATTTGAAATTCTTAAAAGCTCTCCATATCGATGGCGTAATTGTGGCTGATCCGGGTATCATCATGCTGGTGAAAAAATATCTGCCCAAAGTGGAGATTCATTTGTCCACGCAGGCCAACGCCACCAATATTGAAGCAGTAAAATTCTGGGCCAAAATGGGAGTGACCAGAATTGTGCTGGCGCGGGAAGTGACGTTGGAGGAAATCCAAGAGATTAAGTTGGCGGTGCCCAAGATGGAGTTGGAATATTTTGTGCATGGTGCGATGTGTATGAGCTATTCCGGGCGGTGCATTTTGTCCAAATGGATGACGGGGCGCAGTGCCAATCTGGGGGACTGCACGCAACCGTGTCGTTGGAAATTTTCCCAAACAGACAAAATCTATGAAACCACAGTGCAGGATGATATGCAAAGATTTGCAGTGGATTTGGAGGAGGATCAGCACGGTACCTATTTTTTCAACAGTCGGGATATGAATTTGTCTGCCCATGTGCAGGATCTGGTGGAAGCGGGGGTGGATTGTTTGAAAATTGAAGGGCGGGCCAAGAGTGTCTATTATGTGGCCACAGTAACGCGGGCTTATGGCAAAATTGTGAAGGCGCTGGGCAAGAAAAATTTGGCGCAAGTTATTCGGGAGCAACAAAAAGAATTAGACACACTAGTCAATCGCGGTTATTCTAAGGGCTTTCTGCTGGGCAGCGAGCCGGAGCATAATTTTGAAGGCCAAATGAACGCCGTGGACTATCAGTTTGTGGGCCAGATTGAAGGCAAAAAAACCATCGGGGGCAAAATTTTCAACATCGTGTTTATGCACAACGCCATGTTTTTGCGGGACAAGATGGAGGCGGTGACGCCCAAGGGAACGGAAAAAATCAAGATCAAACAAATCCTCAATCACAAGTTGGAAAAAGTGACTGAAGCGCACGGTGGTCATGCTAAGCGTTTTTTGGTGCGCTTTGACAAGATTTTATCAGATAAAACTTTGCTCCGCAGAAAGTTGACCAAATAGATATTTCGGGTATAATGAGGATACAGTTCAATTAGTGTTGATGAGGGTTTGGATCCTTTGAGTTGGTTGAATTGAAATTAAGGTGGTCAAGCTAAGTTTGGTAGTGGGTGGGGAAGCCTGCCTTCGCTAAAACTATGGCATGGCAAGTCAGATGGAAACGCGAGGAGAGCCTCGTTCTGACAATCAAAGGATTTTTTCTTTGGTTGTGGGAACGGGGTTTTAATTTTTTAAATTTAATAATATGGCAGAAATCAATCAACCCTCCTCCGCTAAAGATGCGGCGGGTAAAATGGAGAAAATCGTTTCTTTTTGCAAACGAAAGGGGTTTGTTTTTCCAACTTCAGAAATATATGGCGGACTGGCCAATTCATATAGCTATGGTCCATATGGAGCGGAGCTGAAAAACAATATTAAAAAAATGTGGTGGAAAAAATTTGTTCAAAAGCGGGCGGATGTTGTGGGGATGGACGGGCCAATCTTGTTGAATCCAAAGGCCTGGGAAGCTTCCGGACACACGGACGGATTTAATGATGCGATGGTAGACTGCAAGAAATGCAAGAAGAGGTTTCGCGCTGATCATGTGGTTAAGGAGTTGACGGGTGAGGATATGGAAGGTGAACTTGAAAGAATGACTGAGGTTTTGCAAGCTGGATTGAAATGTCCGGAATGTGGAAAGTCAGATTGGACAGAGGTGCGAAAAATGAGTCAGATGTTTAAAACTGAAATGAATGGCTTTGACGGGGCAATCTATTTGCGCCCAGAAACAGCGGGTGCTATCTTTTCTGATTTTAAAAATATTGTCGATTCGATGCGAGTGAAAGTTCCTTTTGGCATAGCGCAAATTGGAAAAGCTTTTCGTAATGAAATTGTGGCGCGAAATTTCATCTTTCGTGTGCGGGAATTTGAACAAATGGAAATTGAATATTTTATTGAGCCGGAGACTGACTGGGAGCCGTTGTTTGATAGGTGGCTAGAGGAACAAGAAGAATTTGCCCTGGCATTAGGCGCCAAACTAGAAGACCTAAAAAGATATGAGCATCCAGCGGCTAAGCTTTCACATTATTCAAGAAAGACGGTGGATATTGAATATAATTTTCCCTTTGGATTTGGCGAGCTATTTGGTTTGGCGCACCGGGGAGATTTTGATTTGACGCAGCATGCAAAATTCTCTGGACAAAAGTTGGAATATTTTGATGCAGTTAATAATAGGCGCTATGTGCCGCACGTGTTGGAGCCAACAGTGGGACTAGACAGGCTTATTTTGACAGCGATTTGCGCTGGATATACGGAGGAAAAGATGGAAAACGGCGAAGATCGGATAGTTTTGAAATTTCCCAACGCTGTCGCGCCGATCAAGGTAGCGGTTTTTCCTTTAATGAAAAACAAACCCGAGCTGGTCGCAAAAGCCAAGGAAATTTTTGCGGACCTAGGTGACAAGTGGATGTGCGAATTTGATGACAATGGCAATGTAGGGAAAAGATATCGCCGGCAAGATGAAATCGGGACGCCGTTTTGCGTGACCGTGGATTTTGAGAGTTTGGAGGATGGCGCAGTGACGGTGCGGGACCGTGACACCATGCAACAAGAGCGAGTGGATATAACCGAGCTGGAAAAATATTTTACGGAAAAACTGGGTAATTAAAAAATAAGGAATAGTCTTATGAAAATTTCAATTACAGAGAGAAAAAAAATTAGTGATCAATCATGGGTAGAAATTTCTTTTAATGAAAAAATAAGAGAGAGTCGCTTGGTTATGAGTGGTGCAAATGGTGTGCTGGAAATAAAGTTGCCTCCGAAAGAAAAACTTAATTGGAGGTATTCATTTTTGATTGCCAGGCAAATTATTTTTTATGCTAAAAAACAAGGCATTAAAAAAATATCCTTAGATTGGGAAAAGATTCAGGCTTTGAAATTGGGGAGTGACACGGACGTAGCGGAGGCTTTTGCTACTAATTTTGAAATGGCTAATTATGAATTTATTAAATACAAAACAGTTCCAAAAGAAGGCTGGAATTTTGTAGAGCAGGTCAGGATGGTGACGGATGATGGTAAAAACATTAAAGACGCTGTGGCAAAGGGGCAGTTAATTGGGCAGGAAACTAATGACTGTCGAGATCTGGCTAATATGCCGGGAGGGGATATGACGCCGTCAATTTTGGTAGCGGATATAAAAAAGGCGATTTCCGGGACAGGCGTAAAGATGAAAGTGCTAGAAGAAGCGGAGATGAAGAAATTGGGCATGAATTTGATTCTAGGCGTGGGTAAGGGATCTATGGAGAAATCAAAATTTATTATTTTGGAATACGTCGGTAAGGCGGAAAAAAATCCCATCGTATTTATTGGCAAGGGCGTGACCTATGATAGTGGTGGACTAGACATAAAACTTAATGGCGGTATGTTGGAAATGAGTATGGATATGTCTGGCGGATCAGCTGTGGCTCATGCTATTGTGGCCGCGGCAAAATTAAAAATTAAAAAAAGAATCATTGGCTTGATTCCGGCGGTGGAGAATATGCCTTCAGGAGAAAGCTTCCGCCCAGGGGATATCATAAAATCCATGTCTGGACAAACAGTGGAAATTCAAAGTACGGATGCGGAGGGTCGGTTAATTATGGCTGATGCGAATACTTATGCGGAGCGCTATAATCCAAGATTAGTGTTGAATGTGGCTACCTTGACCGGAGCTGCTTCTGTCGCGCTGGGGGAAAGAGCCTCAGCAATTTTTACCAAAGATGAAACTTTCGAAAGCGTCCTGCGTCAACTAGGTGAAAAAAGCGGTGATTATGTTTGGCCATTGCCGATGTGGGAGGAATATGAGGCTGAAATCAAGGGGGCGATGGGGGATGTGTGTAACATTAGAAATCAGGGCAACACTCGAGAGGGCGGAACGATTTTAGGCGCTATGTTTATCTATCAATTCGCTAAAAAATTTCCAGCTTGGGTGCATATTGATATGGCGCCAAAAATGACCCCAGTCTTCGATGAATTCTTGGCTAAAGGTGCGGCGGGTGCTCCAGTTAGATTGCTGGTTAAATTATTAGAAGATTATAAATAAGATGAATTACAAAAAAACAACGCTCAAAAATGGTTTGCGCATTATTACGGTTCCCATGACTGGCACGCAGACTGCTACGGTAATTGTGATGACGGGAGTGGGTTCGCGCTATGAAACAGAGTCTGAAGCCGGGCTATCGCATTTTATTGAACATATGATGTTCAAAGGAACACAGAAGCGCCCCACAACCTTAGTGATCGCTGAGGAGTTAGATGCTATCGGGGGAGAATACAATGCCTTCACTTCCAAGGATGCTACGGCTTATTATGCTAAGGTAGATGCCCAGCACATCGAAACGGCTATGGACGTGATAGCGGATATGTATTTGCATTCTAAAATTGAAGAGGCGGAAATTAAAAAAGAAAAAGGCGCCATTATCCAGGAATTGAAGATGTACCAGGATATGCCAGGCAGACGAATCGGGGATGTGTTTGAAAGCTTGCTCTACCAGAATCATCACCTAGGGAGAGAAATCATCGGCTACAAAAAAACAGTAGAAAAATTTCGACGCCAGGACTTTGTGGATTATATGGAAAAGTTTTATGTGGCTAATAATACGGTGATTTGTGTGGCGGGAAAATTCCAGGAAAAAACTATCTTGAAGAAATTAGAGGGCTATTTTTCTCAGATGAAAAAAGGGAAAAAGCGTGAGATGGAAAAGATAGTTGAGACTCAGAAAACTCCGGCGGTGAAAATTGAACACAAAAAAACCGATCAAACGCATCT
>JBAZXY010000058.1:0-7944 GCA_041659585.1 Parcubacteria group bacterium
ACTTAATTTTGAATTTTCAATTTTAAATTTAAACTGAAATTAAAATAAATAAATTTTAAAAACTTAAACATTTAAACAATTTATATTTGATTTAAAATTTCAAATTTAGAATTTAAAATTATTAAAGCTTGTTGCCTACTAACTCAGCCATCTCTACCAATCTATTAGAATATCCCCATTCATTATCATACCAGCCCACCACCTTGACCAAATTGCCATTGGCCATAGTCAATGGTAAATCCACAATTGCTGAATGCGGGTTACCTTTAAAATCCATGGAAACCAATTGCCCTTCTTCCACGGCCAGGATATCCTTCAATTGCTCCTGAGCTGCCCCGCGGAAAGCATCATTCAATTCTTCAACGCTAACCTCTCGCTTCAGAGTACAGATGAAGTCTACAATGGACACCACCGGAGTCGGCACCCGCAAGGAAATGCCATCCAATTTTCCTTCCAGATGAGGCATCACCAAGCCGACTGTCTTAGCAGCACCGGTAGTTGTCGGAATGATGTTAAGCGCTGCCGCTCGAGCTCTACGCAAATCGCGATGAGGCAAATCCTGCAAACGCTGATCATTGGTATAGGAATGCGTGGTAGTCATGAAACCTTTTTCCACGCCAAAATTTTCATCCAAAACCTTAATCATCGGTGCCAAACAGTTAGTAGTGCAAGAGCCGTTGGAGATGATATTATCTTTTTCTGAATCATATTCATGTTCATTGATACCCAGGATGAAAACTGGCGTATCGTCTTTCGGCGGAGCAGATAAGATAACTTTACGCGCACCCGCTAATAAATGTTTTTGCATTTTTTCTTTAGTTTCAAAAAAACCAGTACACTCCAAAACCACATCTACGCCCAAATCATGCCACGGCAAATTTTCCGGCTCCGGCTCGCTTAAATATTTTATTTTCTTACCATCCACAATCAAAAATGAATTTTCTTGATCAAACTCTACTTTGCGAGCATATGTCCCATAACTAGAGTCATATTGCAATAGATGAGCAACTGTTGCCAGATCCGTTAGATCGTTAATCGCCACCACTTCTGCATCATTTTTTTCAAAAGCGATTTTAAAAGCCGGTCGGCCGATGCGACCAAAGCCATTGATTGCAATTTTAGTCATTCGATATGTAACATATAGCATGTAACAAATCTCCTTTCGGAAACTATTTCATATTATATGTTTTGTATTATATGTTATATGCTGTATGAATTTATTCTACCTCAATACTAGTTATTTTCCAACTCTCTCCCGCCACTTTTTGAATGTCAAATTCCACTCCAGCGAGAGCTGTGTCCTTGGCAAAACTTTTCAAACCAAACACTAGATTTTCAATATTAATATCCTCCATATGTTCCGGCAAATTATCATGCGCCAAAACGATACTGCCAATTTCCAGTGACACTCGAGAAATTTTTTTCAACTTCTTTTCTGCAGCTATTTCCCCAATTTTTTCTAAGATCTGTTTAGCTAGAAAAAAATCATGCATAGTGTTTCCTACTAATATTTAAGCTATCCACATTCCATGCAGGTTGCAATACGCTCGCACTTCCAAGTGCTCTGCTTCTAAGGAAAACTCAGCTTCTGGTGCTCCACCTGGCTCCAAATTCTTTCGATAAGTCCGGTGCTCTGTGATAACTTCAATCCATTCGATGTAATGCTCACTCTCCATGGGATGAGGAACATCTCCCACTCGCACAATTATGCCACCATCCACCTTCTCCACCACTGGCTTGTGTTTTTCATATCTTTCCTCTTCCGTTCTTTCTATTTGCAACTCCATGGCTGCGCCGCAACACGCCAATTCGCCACCACCCACATGGATAACTTCGGTAATATTGCCGCAAACATTGCATTTATACACTTGGTTTAGATCTGTCATATTTTTTTATGTAACATTTATCATATAGTATGTAACAAAATTGGATCTTGTTACATATTTAATTTTTTACTATATGTTATATTTTTTATTAATAAATTAATTAGTGCACCGCGCAAGAAATGCAAGGATCATAAGCCCGAATGAAAGCCCGCAACTTCTTTTGCCGCGCTCCATCCTCCAAATCCATGATTTGCTTGAGATAATCAGCGATATCATCCTCCAGATTAGCTAGTACTTGGGCCGTAGGTGTGATAATATTAGCATTTTTAATATAGCCCTTGCCGTCCACTTCTACATGATAGTAGAGCGTGCCGCGTGGAGCTTCCACCGCTGCCACACCTACCCCCTCTATTATATCATAGGATTGCGTAACCACTTTTTCCAAATCACTCTGTAAAATTTCCGTTAACTTACGCTTAACCTCCTCCACACAATGGATTACTTCTACCACTTGTGCCAGGATGTTATGAAAAGGATTGTAATCTGGAAAAGTGAATCCTAGACCGTCCAAATAAGCACTGGCCTGAGGATTAAGCTTGCCCCGATTCAAATTTATGCGAGCAATGGCTCCGGTCATATAGCTCTGGCCGGCATGTTCTACTCGCTTGATGACCTCTTTTTGCTTTTGCAATTCCTGAAAATTATTTTCAAATGCATCTACGGTAATATGCAACCCCTCAGAAGAAATAATATCTCCATCATAAATAGCATAAGTTCCTTTCTTGCCCAGGGCGATATATTCGGTTTTTCTTTGAAAATCAGGAATTTTTATGGTCTTAAAAAACCTACCTAAAGCCAACGCATCTTGCAAAATAGCACCGCTATCCATTACAATCTTGCGCAATGCTTCTGCATCAGGCGCTTTCTTGAAACCACCCACCTCATTATTCATTGGATGAATAACCCGTCCACCGATTACTTTCACAATATTCATACCAAACTCCCGCAGGCGCACCGCAATCTTAGTCTCTTCCGGATAAGCGCTAATCAACTGAATATCATTATCCATATCTAAAAAATCTGCCAGTGATAAAAAGAATAGATGCAAGGCATGGGAATGAATGAATTGTCCCAGCTCCATAATAGAGCGCAATTTTTCTGTTTCTGGAGTTACTACTACTCCCATAGCATTTTCCAAAGCTTTGATGGAAGTTAGGTTATGCACTACCGGACAAATGCCACAGATGCGCTGGGCAATAATAGGCATATCCACGTAATGCCGCCCGATCAACACACCTTCAATCAAGCGAATACCCTCTTGCACCTCCAGCTTGGCACTTCGTACGTCCCCATGAATAACACTGGCCATAAAGCCAGTATGTCCCTCCATTTTTGCAATATGATTGATTTTTATTTGCATATTTTTACCCACTAGTAATTATTTCTCCGGATTGCTTAACTAGATTTATAACACTTCTTTTTCCCTAGCTTCGATATCATCGCGTAAACCGAAAATTTCTGTGATGTTTTCAAATTCATGATCACTAATCATAGTCTTGAGAGCTGCTCGCATTGACTTAATATTTGCCG
The DNA here is from genome assembly GCA_041659585.1 of Parcubacteria group bacterium. Taxonomy (GTDB): domain Bacteria; phylum Patescibacteriota; class Minisyncoccia; order Moranbacterales; family UBA2206; genus UBA8518. The sequence goes on from JBAZXY010000058.1 coordinate 3,417, forward strand.
TCGGGCGCAAACCACGACAACCTTGACAAGTCATGCGTGAAGTAGGACAAACCGCACCACACCCCCCTTGAATCATCGGACCAAAACATGGTTTTTTATCCAATAACAAGCAGCGATTTCCGGCTGCGCGACACTCCACACAAACCGGAGAATCTGGGATAACTGGAATCTCCCCTCGCAAAAGAAAAGGGATATATTGTAGAAATTCTTCTCCTGTAATGGGACAGCCTGGGAATGTGAAATCCACCTTGACGAAATTATCAATCTCTCTGATTTCAGGATTGCTAATGCCATGAATATACTTATATACATGTTTAATGGTATTCACTCCTTCATGATAATTTTTAATTTCCGGTACGCCTCCCATAGCAGCACAATTTCCCAAAGCAACCAAGAGCTTGCTTCTTTTGCGCAAAGAATGTAGTGTTTTTAAATTAGCTTCCGTCACCGGATTTCCCTCCACCAATACCAAATCCAATTCCCTCCCATCATCCTCTTCATCCTCAATCAAACGAAAATCTACTAACTCTACCTGTGTGGCAAATTCTATAAATCTCTCCCCCAAATCCAGAAGGGCGAATTGACAACCCTCGCATGAAGTCAGACTAACAATAGCCACTCGGGGCTTCTTAATAGCCTCTCCATCAGTTAACTGCTTATTTTTATTTTCCTCCATAATAATTTTATTTTTAACCCCGCACTAACTTTCGATGTTTATTATTTTATAACAAACTCGAATAAGCATTGATTATTGTTTTTTTGCCCCACTCTATTTTTGCACATTCTCATTATATCGAAAGTCAGTGCGGGGTTAACATCTTTATTATACCACATTTTTCACGCTTTGAATATTAGCTCTTTTGTAATACACTAAGTCTATCATTCTCTTATTAAAAAAAATGAAAGCATTCCCCCATCCACATGCATCTACCTGGCAAGTTCTCGCTCTTGGTGCCGAATCAAACGGCAATTTTTCATTTTTCGCCCATGATAAAATATACTTTTCCGCCGACTTCGGCGATCTGCAAGAAGCCGCTAATTTCAAGGCTTTTCAAACGGCCGTCTTAGCATTTCTCAAAAAAGAAGCCCTGCGACCCCATATAATTATCACTGATCTGCACCCCGACATGCACACTACCTTATGGGGTCAAAAGTTATGCAAAAAATTCCAAGCTGAACATATCCAGGTTCAACACCACCTAGCTCATATTTTTTCCCAATTGGGAGAAAATATGGAAATTTCCAAACAAATTAAAAATTCGTTTTATGGCATTGCCATGGACGGCACCGGTTTTGGTCTGGATGAGAAAATCTGGGGAGGAGAGGTATTTAAAATTAAAAATTTAAAATTAAAAATTTCCAATGAGCGAATTGGGCATTTAGAAAATCAAATATTATTGGGCGGGGAACTAGCAATTCAAGAGCCAGCTCGAATGCTCATCGCGATACTCGCTAAAATTTCAAATGCCAAATTTAAAATGCCAAATAAATCACAAGATTTAAAAAATCAAAAAGATTTTATTTTTAGTTTTGTGAAATCATATTATTCAGCTCAGGAATTTGAAGTTTTGTATAATCAACTCCAACAAAATTTTAATTGCCTGGAAACCTCCAGCACTGGCCGTGTCTTGGATGCTGTCTCACTCCTGCTCGGATTTTGTGAAAATAAAAGAGTCTATAAACATCAACCGATAGATTTGCTAGAAAAAAATTCTACCACTCCTTATGCCGATTTAAAACCTATTCTCACAGAATGCATACTTGAAAATTCTAAATTAAAAATTGATTCAAAATTCAAAATTCAAAATTCAAAATTTATCCTCCAAACCACTCCACTTTTTGAATATTTAATTAAAAATTTAGACAAAGACAAACGACGTTTAGCCGCTACTGCGCAATTATATATCGCTCAAGGACTGGATGAAATTATTAAGGTACAAACCAAGTTTCACCCGCCACAAATCTTTCTCTCCGGCGGAATTGCCAATAACAAAATAATTTCCGAATATTTTGAAAATAAAAAAACCGATACCTCCTCAAGAATGCCGGTTGTGCAAGTCCCGCGTGGCGACGCCGGACTGAGCCTTGGACAAATTATCTACTTTTTATTTAACCATTAAAAAAAGCAACCAGAGGTTTCGAATTATCGAAACATAGTTGCTTTTGCACGTTACCATCGTCTATGACGTTGGTAGAAATCTTGCTCTCCTTGTCGGCGGGCATCTTCAATGGATTGTCTGTACGTACGTTCAGCTTGTTGGCGCTGCTCTTGCGCATAGCGCTCCCGTGCTTGGCGGTAGCCATCAGCACGAGCTTGTTCATATTCATTTACATAATAACCTCCCTGCTGGTATCGCTGGCGTGAATGTTGATAATGCCTGCCCCCATCAAAAACGGAATTGACAATGATTTCTCCCAAGTCATGCCCGAGTCGCTCTGCGTCACAACCATGGCGTTGCGCGAAACTAACATGTGAAAAACCAACCACACTCAAAAAAAACACTGCTAACACAATGATTTTTCTCATCATAAGCCCCTTTCCACATGATGTGGATTGATTTTTTTATTGATTTACCAAGCAAGCATTTGCTTATTCATTTTTTAAAGACCAACGTATGAATATAGCACACTTTGGCCCTTTTGTCAACAAATTCGCGGAATCAATTTTCCGCGCGGGACTTCGATTTTCTTGCTGCCACCGAGCATTGTTTGCAAATGAACACCCCTTCCTTTTTCCACGCGTCCAATGATTTTGGCTTCGGGATTGAATTTTTGCAACATTCTAATCACTTTATTGGCCTGTTTTTCCGATACTGTAGCCACAAAACGCCCCTCTGAAGGAAAGGAAAATTTGTCGATTCCCAACAGTCCGGAAAGCGCCACGGTTTCTTTGGCAAAGGGTAAAAGCTCTTCTTCTAAAATAATTTTCACTTGGGATTTTTCCGCGATTTCATTAAGCACCGCCGCCACACCTCCTCGAGTCGGGTCCTTACAAGCATTAAGAAATTTACCTACACTGGCTAATTCTTCCATGAGTGGTTGGCAATCGCTCTGGATTTTTGTTTGATAATTAAAGCGGCTCGCGAGCAGCGCTACCGCATGTTCTCCCAAATTTCCCGAAGCAACCACGACATCTCCCACCTGAGCTCCGCCATTGCTGATTATTTTTTGCGCCAGACCCACACCGGAAGTGGTAATTTCAATTTTGTCGAGCTTGCCTTTTTCTGTCACCTTAGTGTCTCCTGTCACAATCGGCACACCTGTTTCTCTGGAAATTTTTCCAATGGAACGCATAATTTTTTCTAAATCCGCCACAGGGAAACCTTCTTCCATCACCACGCTCAAACCAATGCCAATAGGTCGCGCGCCCATCACGCACAAATCGTTGATAGTGCCGCACATGGCAATCTTGCCGATGTCGCCTCCCGGAAAAAAAAGCGGATCAACAATGAAAGCGTCCGTAGTGAAAACTAATTGTTCTTTGCCCAAAGCAAAACTCGCTCCGTCATCCGCACTGTTTTTCCATTTGGATTTCACTGTGAAGTTCTTCCGGATTTGAGCAATCAACTGAGAAGATTTCTCTCCCCCGCCGCCCATTTCCAGTTCAATGATATTATCTTTTTTCATTTTTTTGTTTTCCTACCAATAAAATACCACGCCAGGAAAATTCCCCCTGTGTCAAACAGCACGTCGCGCAAACTGCCTTCCCGCCCCACGACGAACAATTGATGGCATTCATCCAGGACTGCCGCGCTAAAAACTAGCAAAAAAACTACCAGCAACAAATTGCTTTTCGCTCTCGGCAACAACGCCTTCCACGCCAACCCGGTCAGAATCATATATTCCATGATATGCGCTATCTTGCGCAAAATGAAATCCGCATTATAAGAAAAGGGGGAATGCAAATTCGGCTTGGAAGAAAACAAAAAAATAATACTCACCCACAGAATAGAACCTAGAACAAAAACCAGACTGTTCCGGCTATTTTTTTGTTCTTTTTTTTTGTAATTAATCATATTGCAATAGGACTTGTTTTTTCTCCACCTCTCTCGATTTACAAACTGGGCACATCGGATTTATCCCAGCTTTCAGTTCACCGCCACATTTCTTACAATTCCCTATGTCTATTTTTTCCGTAGAAGCAGTCTGTGATAAATCTATTGTCTTCACACCATCACACTCCATACACCGATATTCAGCGAAATGAAAACCACCCCCATCTTGTGAATTAAATTCTTCTCCGCATTTTTGACATTTATATGCAGCTAATTGTCCCATATTTTTATTGTTTTGATTAAAAACCCTTTTTGCTAATTAAAAAATAATTTTTTGCATATATTAGAACTAAATATTCATCAAATACAGATAACTATTTACCCTCTTTTTTAATATCTTCTAAAATGACTGCCTTATCCGGCACAATTTCATTTTTAGGTTCCGTTCCAGCAACCCATTCTGCATACCGCCTGTGCAACCGCTGTTGCGCGACATACTCCTCAGGCAATTCTGTTATCCTGCCTTGAATCAC
>JBAZXY010000059.1:0-7845 GCA_041659585.1 Parcubacteria group bacterium
TAATTTTCAATCAGAAAAGAATAAATTCACAGCTGCTAAAGATGCAATGGGGCAGGTGATGACGAATTTGCAACGCGAAGTGGATCAGCTGGGCGATAGTTTGAATAAAGAAGCTAAGCTAGACACGACTAATTTGCAGTTGACTGAACTGGAAAAACAAAGAAATGACAAACGACAAATGCGCAATCAGCTGGATCGGGACTTGATTATGACTGAAGGTCGCATTGAAATTGAATTAGAGAAGCAAAAAAGTATAGAAATTATTGAGGAAATCAAAGTGCAAAGCATCCCGGTGGATCTGCATTATGTGCGGCAAGGCATTGATGACATCCGAATGCAACAGGAAAAGCTTATCCATCAGCTCGAACAGGCGGAAAGTTTGGAAGAGTTGCAGGATATCAAGGAATTTGCTCGATCTATCCAGCAAAGACTATTTGAGCTGAAGAATGATATTGAAAACGGTAAGAAGGAGGAAAAGCCAGCGGCTGTAGCGGAAAGGCCTAAGCCGGTGGTAAGAGTGGATTCGACGGTCATTTTGGAATATAAGGAAAAGGTGTTGCAAATAAAAGCAGACATTCAGAAAGTGGCGGCTGAAATTGTCGACTTGGAGCAGCGGATTAATGCAGAAATTCAAGCGGATAAACAAAAACGGCAGAAATTTTTTGAAATCGAAGCTCTTTTTCGGGGCAAGCAGGGGGAGTTGAATAAATTAAAGGATCAGTTTAATGAATCCAAGATTGCCTTGGCTCGGGTGGAAGTGCATGAGGAAGATTTGCGGGCGGACGTTTTGCAAGAACTGCACATTGACATTGATAATCTCAATTTATATATCGGGGAGCAGAAGATAGAGATTCAAAAAGAGGGGATTAACCGATCTCAATTGGAGCAGGAGATAGCCAGATTGAAAATTCAGATGGAACAAATTGGCGGAATCGATCCATTGGTGGTGGAAGAATATGAAGAAACTAATAAGCGTTTTGAGTTCTTAACTAATGAATCGCAAGATTTAGAGGATGCGATTGTGAGCTTAAAGGAAATTGTTAAAGAAATGGATCAGCAAATCCACGGCAAATTTGCCGCCACTTTTGAAGAAATCAACAAAGAATTTACTAAATATTTTCGTATTATTTTCGGCGGGGGAAATGCTATATTGAAAAAAGTGGAAGTGCGTAAGCGGTCCTATAAAGGCAAGGACGACGCTGCTTTGGAGGGAGAGGATAGCGCGACAGATGAATTGCTGGAAGGTGATGCGGCTGCCAGACAGGAAAAGTCAGAGATTGGCATCGATATTTCCGCTTCTCCTCCGGGAAAGAAAATCAGCAACCTGTCGATGTTGTCCGGCGGGGAGCGTTCGCTCACTTCGTTGGCTTTGCTTTTCGCCATCATTTCCCATAATCCTCCGCCTTTTGCTGTGCTGGACGAGGTGGAGGCTGCTTTGGACGAAGCCAATTCCAAGCGCTTTGGACGCATCATTCAGGAGCTTTCCGATAGCACGCAGTTTGTCATCATCACGCATAACCGAGAAACAATGCGTCAAGCCTCTATGCTCTATGGCGTGACGATGGGCGACGAAGGGATTTCCAAATTGCTTTCCGTGCGTATTGACCAAATCGGCCAAGGAGGCAAGATCTTGGAATAAGTATTATTTTTTTGAAAATAACTATTCAAATAAGAATATGGAAAAAAAGTTTTTGATTCAAGATGTTTTGTCGGCTAGTTGGGAATTGTTAAAAAATAATTTCTGGTTCATTGTAGGGTTGCAAGCTATTATCTTTGCTATCGGTATTTTTCCGGAAGTGATGAATTGGTTGTTCACGAATAATTCTGTCATGGAGACTGTGCTTTTGGCGGTGGGGATTATTTTTTTCATTTTGCAACTGATTGCCAATATTGGTATGGTGCGAATTTTTTTGGATTTGCATGATAAAAAAGAAAATATACAAGTGACTGACTTACTTTCCGGAGTGAATTATTTTTTTGAATATGTATTAGCCGCAATCGTGTACAATGTGATTGTGTTCATTGGTTTTCTATTGTTTATCATACCTGGGATAATTTGGTCTATAAAATATCAATTCTTTACATATTTGATTGTGGACAAGCGGATGAGTCCCATGCAAGCCTTGAAAGAGAGTGCTCGGATAACCCAGGGACAAAAAATGGATTTATTTTTATTTTCTTGCGTGGCAATAGTCCTAAATCTAGCGGGAGCACTGGCCTTGGGTGTAGGCCTTCTTATCACTATGCCACTCACTTCCTTGGCGCTAGCTCATATTTTCAGGAAGCTTTCCGCTGAGCCGAATATTGAGGTGCAAAACATTCCGACAATTGCACAAGGCTAGATTTTTATGGGCATAAGATTTGGAATTTTGGCGATAAATATGGTATAATTGAAAGTAAGAGTAATTGTTAACTAATCTAAGACAAGGGAATGGAAAATAGCATTTATTTATCAGTTATAGTGCCAGCTTATAGAGAGGCTGATCGCATAGAGAAGAATTTATTTGAAATTCAAAAATATTTAGCTACGAAAGATTATTCCTATGAAATCTTAGTAGTGACTGACGGATCACCTGACAATACTCCTGAAGTGGCCAGATCTTTTGTGGATAAGATAAAAAATTTGCGAGTGATTGAAAACAAAGAAAATCATGGCAAAGGATTTGTGGTGAGGCAGGGTTTGCTGGAAGCTAAAGGTGAATACCGTTTGTTTCTAGACGCCGATGGATCAACTTCCATCACTCATTTGGACACTTTTTTACCGGAATTTGAAAAAGGTTTTGACGTCGTCATTGGATCACGTGATGCCGAAGGGTCATCCGTGCAAGTGCATCAGCCAAAATGGCGAGAGGTTTTTGGCGATGGCGGAAACTGGTTGATTAGGATTGTGCTGGGGCTATGGAGTTATTCGGATACTCAATGCGGTTTCAAAATGTTGAATGCCAAGGCGGCTGAAGAGGTGGCTACTCGCATGGTGGTAGATCGGTTTGGCTTTGATTTTGAGTGGATTATTCTAGCTAAGAAAATGGGATTTAAGATAAAGCAAATGCCAGTGACTTGGCTTAATGAAGAGGGTTCTTCGGTGGGCCTAACTGGGCCGAATGGATTTATCCAAGTGTTAATTGATTTGTTTAAAACTCGCTTAAGACTTTGGACTGGAAAATACAATATCAAAAAGCAAAAATAATAATTAGACCTATTACTTAGCAATAAGTATCAATGGAAGAAAATATCAAAAATAAAAAACAACTCACTGAATTACGACAGGATCTGGTGACGGGGGATTGGGTGGTGATTGCGACTGGTCGGGCTAAACGTCCGGAAGATTTTGCGGCGAATAAAAGAGTGGTTATAGAAGAGGATTTGGATAGGCTTTGTTTCTTTTGTCATCCAGAAGAGACTGGTCAAGAAGAAGATGTTTTGATTTATCAAACTTCGGATGGTGAATGGAGCTTAAGAGTGTTCCCCAATAAATACCCGTCTTTTTCTAAGGGAGAGGTGTTAGGGCACAAAGAGGAAGGTCCTTATTTTTCTATGGATGGCACTGGCTATCATGAGTTAGTGGTGACTTGCGATCATCATCGGCAAATTGCTCATTTGAGTACATTGGAAGTGGCGGAAATTATCGATGCTTATCGCGATCGCTACATCAACCTGATGAATAAGAAGAATGTTAATTATATTGAAATTTTCCACAATCATGGCAAGGAGGCGGGTGCCTCCATTGCGCATCCGCATTCACAATTAATAGCTATTCCGGTGATTTCTCCCTATATCCAAGGAGAATTAGATGGAGCAGAAGAGTATTATCGTTCCAATAAAGAATGTGTATATTGCACGATGGTAGAGTGGGAAAGTGAACATAAGAAAAGGGTGGTATTTGAAAATGATGATTTTTTGGCATACTGTCCATTCTCTTCTCGGGCGGCTTTTGAAGTCTGGGTGTTGCCTAAAAAGCACAAGCCTTATTTTGAAAGAATTAATGATAAAGAAAAGCTGGCCTTGGCTGAGGTGTTGCAGATAGCTATTAATAAGATTTATAACGCTTTGGAAGATCCAGCGTATAATTTCTATATCCATACTTCTCCTTGTGATGGAAAGGATTACCCTCATTATCATTGGCATATTGAAATTTTACCCCGCACCGCCAATTGGGCGGGTTTTGAGCTTTCCACTGGAATCGAAATTTCTACTATTCAGCCGGAGGTGGCGGCGGAGTATTTGAGAAATATTTAAGCAATTTTCTTTACAGTGTCTTCTGTCGGATAGAAATATCATAAGAAATAACCTTTCTTGGAAGGGCTCAGTCTGGTAATAGCTGGATGCTTTTTTGTTTTTTACTCCAAGGAATGGTATAATCACGGAAGATAAGAAAAGCTTTTATAATATGGAAAAAATATGAAAAAATTTGTCATTGGCAATTTGAAAATGAATTTGCAGAACATTGCCGAGCGTGATGCTTATTTGGCGCGAATGAGCGAAGAACTAAAAAATAAAAAACTAGATGATGTGGAGATAGTGCTTTGTGCGCCATTTGTGCATCTGGAGGGGTTTAAAAAATGGAAAAATAAAAAAGTGAAGCGGGGAGCGCAAGATGTTTTTTTTGAGGAGAAAGGTTCTTTTACTGGGGAAATTTCCCCATTGATGTTAAAAAATTTGGATTGTGAATATGTCATTGTGGGACATAGTGAACGGAGAAAATATTTTGGGGAAAATGGCGCTGTAATCAATGGAAAAATTCAGGCAGCGCTAAAAGCAGATTTGTGTCCTATTTTGTGCGTAGGAGAAACCTTAGAAGAGAGGGAGAGTGATCATACGATGCAAGTCATCACCAATCAAGTGACAGAAGCATTACAGGCCGTTAATTCTGCTAAGGTTAAACGTGTCATCATCGCTTATGAGCCTATTTGGTCTGTGGGCACAGATGTGGTACCTAGCTCTAACGAGATTATGAGCGCTAAACTTTTAATTAGGAAGATTCTGCATGAGCTAGTCGGAAAAAGAAGCGCGGAAGAAGTGCCGATTATTTATGGCGGCAATGTAAATTCGCAGACGGTAGAGCAAGTGTGTTTGGAATCAGAGGTAGATGGCGTGCTAGTAGGTCGAGAAAGTTTGGAACCAAAAGAATTTATAAAAATAGCCGAGATAATTAATGGGAAATAAAGATTTAAAATTCAAATAGTTGAATAGCTTGAGGTGATATTTAGGTGTGAGCTTAAATTGTTCAGTAGTGCTGGTGAGGTATCGGGCATAAAATAGTAAATAAAAAAGCGAATCTAGTTATTCGCTTTTATTTTTTTATGGTATAATGCGAGATATGACAGTAGAAAAAATACTTTTAGGTTTTGATCCTGAGTCAAATAATATCTTGCCGGTGCTAAAAAAAATTAGTGCGGTATTTGGTTTTGTGGGAGAGGAGGAAGCGCAGAAAGTGGCCAACTATTTTCAAGTGCCACTGACGAGAATCTTTGAGGCAGCTTCTTTCTATGATTTGATAAGAATAAAAAAGAAGGCACCACTAGAGATTAAGGTGTGTTCAGGGGCTAATTGTGCCACCAAAAGTGTTTATCGGGTGATTGCGGAAATTGAAGGACAGCTTGGTATTAAAGCGGGAGACCAATTCAATCCTAATGTAGAATTGCGGGTAATTAGCTGCTTAGGGCAGTGTGGTCAGGGTCCGGTGGTAATTGTGAATGAAGCAGTTTTTTTGCGCGTCACTCCAAGAAAAATAAAGGATATTTTGCGAGATTATTTATAGTATCAAAAAATGGAAAACGAAATAAAAATAATTACTAAAAATTGGGGAAAAATCAATCCTCAGAAGATTGAGGATTATATAGCAACTGGTGGCTATCAGGCTTTGCGAAAGTTTGCTTTGGAAATGACGCCACACTCTGCGGTGGAAGAAATAAAAATATCCAGACTTTGTGGTCGGGGAGGGGCTGGTTTTTCAACTGGACTGAAAATGGAAATGGTGCAGCGAGAGCGGTCTGAAAAAAAATATTTTATTTGCAATTTGGATGAATCAGAGCCGGGAACATATAAGGATCGTTTAATTGTGGATAATGACCCGCATTTATTGTTAGAGGGATTGATTATATCTGCGTTAATTGTAGGTGCAAAAAAAGCCTTCATTTACATTAACGGAAATTACCAAAAGCAAGTTCATCTTTTGGAGCAAGCCATTGAAAATGCGAAGCGTCATGGTTTTGTGGGAGAAAAAATATTAGCTACGGCCTACGATCTGGAGATAGAAATTTTTGTCGGAGCCGGAGCGTATATTTGTGGCGAGGAGTCAGCTTTGATTCGTTCCATTGAGGGCTATCGCGGTGAGCCAATGGCCAAGCCACCTTTTCCCTCTCAGTCAGGGCTCTTTGGTCATCCTACGGCGGTCAATAACGCGGAAACCCTCTGTAATGTGTCCTGGATAATTTTCCATGGCGGAGAAGCCTATTCTCGGATTGGGTCGGAAAAATCTTCCGGGACGAAATTATTTATTTTGGACGGTGCGGTAAAAAATATTTCTGTAGTGGAGGCTCCATTAGGAATCACTATTCGCGAATTGCTGGATAAATATGGTGGTGGTATGGCCAAGGGAAAAGATTTTTGGTTTGCGCAAATTGGCGGATCATCCGGTCGACTGGCTTTGGAAAGCGATTTGGATGAGAAATTGGAGTATGTCCAAGGGACGCATATCCCACTGGGTTCTGGCGCTATTCTAGTGGTGGATCGCATGGTGGACATTCATGACTTGCTTTTATCTTGGGCTAGTTTTTTCCGTCGAGAATCCTGTGGTAAATGCGTGCCGTGTCGTGAAGGAACTTTCCGATTGTGGGAAATTGCCAAGCGCATGCGCGACGGAGAAATTGCGGAGCGTGACGTGGCAGCTCTGGAAGATATTTTGTGGGCGCTCCGCAACACGACTTTTTGCCCGCTGGGAAAATTTGCTGCCACAGCCTTTTCGGATGCCATGAAAAATTTTCCGGAAAAAATATTTAGAAAAATGGTATAATTTTTTGTTACCAAAAAGAGTGAGTCAATTAATAAAACTAAATGTAGGTTATGTTAGAAGTTCCAGATTGTTTTTATCGCATCAGTGTCAAAGCTTTGGTGCTAGACAGTGAGAAAAGATTTTTGTTAATGAAGCAGGAAAATGGGCGGTGGGATTTGCCGGGCGGGGGATTAGATTTTGGGGAGGATCATTATGCGGGACTAGCTAGGGAGATCCGGGAGGAGATGGGATTAGTAGCGGATCATATTGCGGATTACCCATCCTATTTTCTGACGGATAATTTCAAAAGCGGAGTGTGGTTTTCCAATATTATTTATTTAGCAAGACTTTCTGATTTTAATTTCATTCCTTCTGATGAATGCGTGGAAATTAGATTTTTTACGCGGGAAGAGGCAGAGCAAGAAGATACACTTGTGAATGTGAGGAAATTTATCGCCATGTATGATGCGGATAGGCATTAGTTGTAACTAAGGAATCCATAGATTTGTAGACCTATAAAAAAACCACTCCATTTAGAGGAAGGTGGTTTTTTGGTGATGGGTGAAGAGTGAAATTATGATAAATATTAGCTTTGCATTTTAAGTTTGATGTCTTCTTCTGCCAGAGCTGTGATGATGTCGTCCAGATTACCTTCTAGAATGCTATGAATATTGCTCCAATTCATTTTCACGCGATGGTCAGTGATGCGGTCCTGGGGAAAATTGTAGGTGCGGATTTTCTCACTGCGGTCTCCGGTGCCGATCTGGGAGCGCCGGGCATCTCCTGATTCCTTAGCTTGCTTATCTTCTTCAATTTGCAATAGGCGGGAGCGCAACACTTTCATGGCCTTCTCT
>JBAZXY010000060.1:0-7813 GCA_041659585.1 Parcubacteria group bacterium
ACCTTAGCGATATGAAACATTTCTCTCAACACTTGAATAAATTCACCCATTCTATTCTCAAAGAACTCTCCAATACCCATCATAATACAACACCTCCTGGCTGATTTTTAGTCTTTCCGTCTAATATCCATCCTATTTTAAGCATATATCCATTTGTGATAAACTGCAAGAAAAGGGACTACTGTTATAATTCCATAGAGAGAGATGCTATTAAATGGGAAGTCTATTTTCCACCCGCAAAAAGCAAACTGAGATAACTCGTGGTTTGTGATCGATCATTGCCGAACAATTCACCGGAATTAGTGTCATGCAAAACAGACATCTTGTCAGCCCCCAGCGCATCCATAGTCTTGAGTAGCAGAGAGATTGAAGATGGTGAGTCCATGTGATCATTTCCAAAATTGAAAATCTCTCCATAGGAACGCTTCTCAATAGCCACTAGGGATTCTTCATTTTTTTGTTTCGCCTCAATATTAGTAAGATAGTGGGAAAAATCTACTGAAGCCACTAATACGGCCTTATTAGTTTGAAGATATTTTTTCAATGCCTCTGCAAGGGTACCAATCTCTTGCACATCCACTTTCCTGCTTAAAATTAAGGGCGCTACTTTTACGTCAGGTAGATAATATTTGATAAACGGCAGGATAGCCGTCATAGAATGGTCTAGTGAGATAATATTTTCCTCTGCGTTGGCTAATTTTCCTTCTTCCAATCTAGACACTATTTCATTATCAGATTCCAGGACACCCAGGGGAGTTTCCCATGCATAATGGCTAGTGATGACATGGGCACCTCCCCGCTCATAATGATTTGGTCCAACGAGAATAATTGTGTTGATTTCTTGACTAGAAAGACGGCTGAAAAAATCAGCGATAATGAAGCTCGGTAAAAGATGGTGCGGAACAATTCCACCCATGACATCCACTGTATTGTTTTTTTCTTGAATAGGATAATTGCCTACCGACTTAAAAAAAAGCTCTTGATCTTCGAAAGGCACGCCATGCACATGTATACCATTAGATGATGATAAGAGTTTTTCTTTTTGGGAATGCTCAATCAGTGATGTTTGTTTTTGGGTTGGCGCCCATAGCCTTTCCAGAACTATCACAAGTAGGCCCACTATCACTCCCACTAGCACTATCGCAATATATAGGTATTTTTTATTCAACATCAGTTTTTATCTTCTTTATTTTCTTCTTATAGACTACTAGCATAGCAATCAATACAACTACCAATCCAATAAGGATTGCTAATGTGTTTTTATTTTCCGACTCCACAATATTACCATACAGATTTTTAATTGATGCAACACTGCTAGAATCTTCCCAATAGCGAGTGGGATAATCAAAAAGTTTTTCTGATTTTTCAACCAATTGCACTCTCTGAGTGCTGGAGTGTCCATTTACCTCTGGAGAATACATTAATGAAGCTGTAACTGGAGGAACTTGGAAATCACCCTGACTGACTACTCGAGCTCTATAGTTAAATATCTTCTCACTAACATAACTGCTATTGGAGGCAAAGACTACTTTATTTTCTGTAAGCTCCTTTATTTGCCCTCCGAAAGAGATGTCGCGCCAATTATATTCCGAGTTTTTGAAAACAGGATTAATAGGAACCATTCCGGCAGGAAGCTGATCCTCAATCACCATAAAGGCATCATTGGAAAAATCTCCATGCACCGCCAACTGAACATTAACCACGTCCCCAACACCAATGGAATAGTTATCACCTTTTTCATTGGTATAGGTCCTGGTAATTTGAATTCCATTATTCCAATCGTCAACATTATCACTTATATGAAATTCTTTCAATAAAACTTCTGAATAGATATGCCCTTCACCAGTTCTCTCAATACTGAGTACGCTGGTACGATTTCTTATTTTTCCGGCATCTATATTTATTTCATCCTCCCAATTTTTTTTAGTGAAAGCTCCATTGGCAATTTCCCTTCCATCCAATTTCACCCTATATTTCAAGTTAGGAAATATTTCTTTTTCCATTTTGGCAAAATCAATCAGGCCTTGAGTTACTTGCACAGTAGCGAAGGTGTTACTCCAGTAGTTGGTTTTTCGCTCCTCTGTCAGAAAACGAACCACTTTTGAAGCTGTCTCCCTGTCTCCTCCAGCTATTATGAAAGCATGCAATGCTAATCCAGTTGAAGCGTCTACTGAACCAAATTTAGAAATATCGCCTTTATCCCAGAAGATTTTCCCCTCACCTTCTGTTTTGGCCATTGCCATAAGCCTGTCACGACCATTTTTTCCAGGATCACTAAATCCATTACGAATATTTGAGATAACAGCTAAAGCCATTATATCAGGGGATAGATCTTGATTAAAATTATCTATTATTCTCTTTTCTCCGAAAAGCGACATTCCATAAGCGCGGATAATGTTGTTTGTGGCCAACTCTTTATCCATATAGCCATTATTTATCAGCTCCTTATCAAAATAAGCCCTAGCTTTACTAAGCACTTCATCATCAATTTTTGCCCCTTCTTTTTTCGCCCGCAAAAGATATTCCGTCACATAGGAAGAAATGAAATATTCAGAAGAATCCCCCCACCATCCCCAACCACCATCCGCTCCTTGCATATTCGCAAGCCTAGTCACGCCCGCCTCCATAAAATCATTTAGATTTTTTCCATCGATAGACTTCTCCAGTAATGTTGGATTTTCCTTTGAAATGACCACTGGAACAAAACGACTAGTGGTTTGCTCCACACATCCATAGGGATAGCCAATCAAATAGCGCATTGAACTTGGCAAGGCGCCTAACATGGTTGAGGAGAGTGACAGGCTAAGCATCGCTTTCTGACTATCAGTGTTCTCAGAAAGATTGATAGTATAATTTGCTTTCTCTTGACCAACCTCAGCTTTCGTATCCCAGAAGCCAGCCTTTCTGATAGGGATGGTTTTTTTGACAATATCTGTTTTTTTCACACTACCCCCTAGTAAAGAGAATTGAATAGGCGCCGATTCATTTTCTGTATTAGGATGCACTCTCCAGTGAATTAATTTTGTCTCGTTAGGCCTCAGAGTTATCTTTTGGGAAGCATTCTCCACATCACCCGCCTCAAAATCAAGTTTGGCAGTGAAGTCACCACTTTTGTCAGTAAAATTCTGCGCTAGAGATGAAAGAATAACCTCATCAGAAACCCTCAGGATATTCGGTAAGATAGGGCGCATAATCGTATCTTTACTGACTTGCAATTCATTAGTAGTCTGACCAACTGACGTGTCTCTGGTTGTAGCCACGCCAGACAGAACCCATGTGGTTAGGTTGTCAGGGATCTTAAAGGATATTTTTGCATAGCCGTTCGCATCCGTATGCACCCCGGGATTCCAATAAGCAGTGTCTTTGAAAATTTCCCTAGCACCATCCCCGCCACCGCCTTTTTCTGCCAAATCACCTGATATACCGACTAAAGAATTTGAGCTTTGAGTGTCATCATATCGCTTGTGCCAAAACCTATCAACAATATCTCCGGTTTTACTGCTCATCAATTCAAATAAAGCTTTATCCACCAACCATACTGCCAAATCAGATGAAATAGGCTTGTCTCTATAATCAGTGGTTTTTATATCAATTGTAGCTATATCTCCAGGGCTATATTTCAATTTGTCGGGAGTCAACAGAACTTTTATCTTCTTGCTTTCAATGGAAAGATTTACCTCTCCAGTAGCCTCTTCTGTCTTTGAATCTGAAAAACTTCCGACATAGGCAAACATATTCGGCATAGTGACTTCCTCCAGGGGCATATTTATAATTTCTTTATTGCCTTTTAAATGGACTATTCTGTATTGATCTACTCTCCCCCGCTCCAAAGAAAAGAATACGTCCCTATCTGGAGTTTCTGAATAGATAGTGAATTTCGCACTTTCCCCAGGAATATATTCTTCCTTGTCAGGCGTGACACTCAACCCCTGCTCAGTCCCTTGTCGAGAATAATACCCGCTTGATTCAGCTACCCAGAAATTAAAATTTTTCACAATCCTATTGCCACGACTATCATACCCCGTTACTTTGAGATTATATGACCCCTGCTGATCTGGAGTGAAATTGAAGTTAGTTTTTCCTTCGGAATCAGTGACACCAGAAGCTAAAGACATATCATCCACGTGCTTGTTGTATTTTGGATACTTACTGTCACTCACAATCTGTTTTTCCCACCAGGTTCGAGTTATTTCGGCTGTTAGTGATACATCTTTGGAAGCTGGGCCAACAACCAGAGGCAGATTTATTTCTTCACCTATTTTATTATAATAATTGCCTGACCTACTACTATCGCGGTAGACACTAAATTCTCCAGCCCGAACCAATACATTCCTCCTATCAAATGACTGATTGCCAGAAGCATCTTTCAATTCTACCTCGATGGTATATATCTGACTTTTACCATCCTTGTCATCAGAAATTTTAGAATCGATATTGACTCTAGTTTGACCATTGTCATCTAATACGGCACTTCCTTGAGCGATGCTTTGCCCACCTCTATAGCCATAGCGATAATCATCACTAAGCATATAGGATGAATCGCTAAGATACGAATATTCATAGAAATCGGAAGCATACACGTTATAGCTAATTTCTTGACCGGCAGTTGGTTGCCCTGAGAAGTAGGCTCCATTGGTCAAAAAAGAAAAATCATCTCCTGAAATTATATTATCTTTTTCAATAGAAACACTCACCTCATATTCTGGCTTTTGATAGTATTCAACATTGAATCCTACTTGGGATAAATAGTCCGATTCATATCCGTAATAAGAATTTAACTGAATTGAGGAGGCGTCTTTTTTATTTTTCATCAGTGCTAACATATAGTTGCCATTTTTCATATCTCTAGGCAGATCAAATTCCCCTGAAATTGTCCCATCAGGAGATATTTCATATTTTTTCTCTCCAATGATTTCACGCTCATCCCCCCAACCACGAAAAACTTCTACATTCACGCTGCCGGTTTTTATGCTATATCTTGCATCATCATCTTCGCGAATAATAGATTTAAAATAAACCTTATCTCCAGGTGAATACAAGGGGCGATCAGTGAAAGTAAATATATTTTTAGCTACACTTTTCTCTGTGAAATACTTAAATCTGTTGACGTCGTGCACATTTCTAAAATTTATGGGCACTAGAGCCATATCCCCACCCTTTCTTATGACGGCAACATCATCCTTGACCGAAACTGCCGTTTCCACAATTCCATCTTCGTTTGATCTAGCCTCATATCTCTTTGTAACATTATCCTTTAAATTGTAGGTTTTTATAGTGACATCCGGAAGGCTTTTTTTAGTAGACAAGTTTTGGGTCCAAAAAATCATTTTATTATCACCTTCTTTCAATAGAGCTCCGATATCTGACCTAACAATAAAAGCTCTAGCTTGCACACCGTCAAGTGTGGCATTCACTAGCCATGTCCCCGCACCATCTAGCGGAAGAGTGGCAACTGACTTATTGGCATAATCATATCCAGACTTAACATATTGCGAAAAAGAGGCCACTTTCTCCAAATCACCAGGAACTGAGATGGGATTTATTTGATTCCCATCCTTGTCATAAGTCAAACCCTTCAATACATCTTCCATACTAACACGATAAACATCAATAATCGCATCACCCTCCATATTATAGGAGCCTAACTTTATTATCGGCTCGCTTTTTGAAGTAAATGAAATCAAGCTTCCATTTCCATAATAATCTTCTCCTGAAATAAAAAGCTCCTGCCTCAGATCAGAGCCCTGCGCTTTGTTTTTAAAAAAATCCCCTGCCAAAATTACTGTGCTTGAAATAGCCACCAAAAAAAATAGGCCTGCGAATAATCCTATTTTCCGTTTTTTTATTTTCATTTTTTTGATAATGATACCGATTTAATTTATTAAATAAATGCTTTATATTTTTTCAGATCTCATGCTTTAATTATAAACCCTTTCTTTATTTTCGGCGAATTCACCCTTTTTCAATAATAATGAAATAGCACCCGAGATCCAATTGATTATTTTTTAGATATTACATAATATTATTGAAATAATTTCTCCCCTTACATAGTATTAGTACATAGAAATAAGTCTTCTCATAGCGAAAAACGGTTTTATACCGTGAGTTGGAAGGATTCAACCTAAGCTATAGAAGGCTTATTTTTTGTTGCTTTTTATATACAAAAACCCCCGCCGCACTGTGTTAGTACGACGGGGGCTGCATTAAATAACATCCCTATTCCATTTTGATCTGAGCGAACGATGCACTATGATACCAAGTGCTAAATAGGCGGCGACTCCTGCCAGAATAATCATGAAACCACTATTCAGCGCAAATGAACCAATAACAAGCTCTGTTTTAAGATATGTGCCCATAAAACAGCTCATGAATAAGATTAGGATACCCAATAACACAAACAAACAACAGTCATTGGCATAATCAGAATCACAATCCTCCAACATTACTCCCATAAACATAAAGAATATCCAAAAAAGCCAATTGATACTTCTTTTTGCAACTGCAATCATTTTCTAACCTCCCTTTTTTTCCATATTATAAACTCTTTGCCAATTTCCTTCAATCACAATTCCTCTTTTTAATATTGTGGAATACACCTATTAATCTAAATTACTTGGTTGGTTATTTTTGATCATTTAAAGAACTCTTGCCTGTTAGGCAAGTCTATTATTATAATAAACAAATTAAAAAAAAGCAAGTCCACAATCCTATTCTAAATGAAAAAAGTCCTGTAGGCATTATTAACCCACAGAACTCTCGTATCTTATCCAACGCTTTTATGTCTCAGGCTTGCTATGGCATTATTGCCAAAGGATCGTTCACCAAATTTTTGGCGTGCCCCCACCGCATATCATAATGAATTTTGAGTCTGCATGCGGGACACTCCTCTCCTGGCGTATAGGTAGGATATTGTTGGTCAATCTGAACAATGAACTTCTTCACTCCCAGATCAGCCGCCGTCACCTTCCCTCGTTTCCACACGCCCCCCACAGCCACGACATACATATGGTGGGTGCGTGCCAGAGCAACTACTTTAGCTGCACTTTCACCAGTGCTGAAAACATCTTCTACAACCAATGTCCGCTTGCCACGAACATGGCGCAAATCACCCAAGTCGATGTAGAATTGCTTACCCCCGCCCTGGCATTTTCTGGCCCGGATAAATTGCACCGGCCTGCCAGTTATTTCCGAAAGAATTTTAGCCGTACATTCGGCGTATTTGATTGCGCCATTTTCCGGACCAATGATTATTTCAATATTGTAGCTGGCAAAATCCTCCGCGATGCCGCGACAAATCTCTTCCATCGCCGCTTCGTCATTCTGCCAAAGCAGATCTTTGGCCACATAATACAAGCTATCCGCTCCGCCTTGCAATCTGAAATGCCCATGTAACAAGGCACCCGCTCCTTCAAAAAGTGCAATTCCTCTTTCATTTCCGATTCCCATCATTCCTCCTTATTTTCCATAGTGCAAACTTTAGACAATTATCTATTTGTCATTAAAAGAATATTAGTGAACCACCCAACAATCCTCATTAGGTGGCACCATTCTTCCCGCTAGGGCATTAGCGATATCCATGCGAATTTCTTCTATAACCTCCTGGCGGGTTCTGCCGCCTTCGGGATTTCGAATCGGTCGCCCGATAACCAGATATTTGACGCCATTTAGCACAGCCTCTCCCGGAGGCAAAGTGCGTCCTTGATCATCCGGTGGTGAATAAGGCATTCGGATGCCAGGGGAATATAAGTCAATGCTTGGCCATCGGGCGTGAATCGCCGCTGACTCTCTAGCCGAAGACAAAAGTATATCTACT
>JBAZXY010000061.1:0-7653 GCA_041659585.1 Parcubacteria group bacterium
ATTTTTTTCATAAGTTTTTTTTAATATTTAATAATTTATTAACTTGTATTAATAGCGCTATCAGGTTGGATAAAAATTCTAATATTATATATTTAATTAATTATAATATAGTTGACTGATTTATCCTAATTAATAGAAGGCAATTGTTTCAATAGTAATTCATATAAAGGTCGGAACTCCTTTTTACCAAGTTATAATACTACGGCATGCCAAGGATGATATTGAAATATTTTTATATGGTAAGGGGGGTTAGAAGGATTATTTTTGCATAAAAAAACCGCCAACTACCTTGTTTGATAGTCGGCGGGGGAGTGAGGGGGTACTAGGTTTCACAGATAGATCACTTTCTCTAGTCTGCAAATTTCCCTATAGGCAAGATCAACTTGATGGGGGGTCAAGTAGCCAAATATCATGCCATCATCACTATTATGTTCTTTGCGAAAAACATCATAAAAGCCTAATAAGATTGCGGTTATATCAACAGCAGTTTCTTCATGGCATAGCGGATGTTTGATGGTATACAGCACAATATGCGCAAGCTCATGTGCAATGCACATGATGAAGGATTCAAAGGATCGCTCAATCGCCCAGTTAAAAATAAAAAGGGCCAGCTTGAATTCTCTAAAACCTTGCGTTCCAAAAAGCGGAAGGTCGCGAGGGAATATGATGAAGGCTGGGGATGATTGTATATCTTGGTACACAGTTTCAATGCTGGCATCTAGTAATGGAGTGAGTGGATACCCTAGGCGTTCGCTGCACGCATCGAAGACTTTTAGCAGTCTGGTGGAGCTTGGAATTTCTCCTAGTCGGCTCAGTATGATAGTGAAATCCAGACAGTATATTTTTTTTATCAGTGACACGCAATCAGATATTCTGCCGGCGTAATAGAGATTCCTGAGAGAATCCATTGTTACGGTTGAGATATCCTTCTTTTTCAGTGAAACTGAAAGCATTCTGACTTGTTGAATAACCAGAGCTGTATCTTGTTGCATAATTATATATCCTCGCTGTAGTTTTGATTGTTAAGGAAAGATTAAAAAATATTATTTTTTTACACTAAATAATAGCGTAGATAGGGTTTTTTGTCAAGCAGTACGTAATAGCCCAATACCTTGGAAACAGTTCAAAATAAAAAGTAATCCTCCGAGGATAACTTTTCGCTTTGTTGAGGAAGTGGGTAGCCTTCGCTAAAGCTATGGCATGCCAAAGGACGATGTTGAAACCTTCCTAGTCAGTGAGTGCGTATAAATTTAGATGAAATTATGGTATAATTGCTTATAAAATAAATATTCTTAATAAAAATGAACAGAAAAATTGATACCACCTTGGCGATTGCCATAATTATTGTGTTTACCGTTACAATAGGGGGAACAATCTGTTTTGGCGAGAATAGGTCAAATCAAAAAATAAACCAAGTAACCATCCCTAGCAATACAAGTAGGGCGAATCATATAACTAATGATATTGCAGATGAATCACAGAACAATAGTGTTAACTGGTTATCATATCGATATGATAAATTCAAAGTCGAATATTCGTATCCGAGTGATTGGATAAAAGGAGGGGATGATCCTGATGCTCCAAGGCAATATGGAAAAGTTCCTGAATATGTGTATAAAAAAAGTACCACACAGTCATATCCAGACCCCAGTTATCCGCTTGATGCAAAGATAGGGATTGGGGTTATGGCTAATGATGGAAACCTCTCGCTGCAAGAAATTTTCAAAAGAGAGAATGATAAGTGTTTAGAAAAAGAAAAAAAGGATATGGCAGCTGGTAGAATAGGTGGTATGGGTTGTCCTGGTTATCCCGATGTGTCCAAATGGAAAAAAATAATGGTTGACGGGAAACCAGCACTGCAAACCGGGAAGCATGCAATAGAAGGAGGGGCAAAAGTGGATGAAGTATATATACAGCTCCCTGGAAAGTTTTTAACCCTTAGAGCTGTTTATTACAATGAAAACTATTCTAACCAACTGATGGATATTTTTGACAAGTTTATATCCACTTTTAAATTTATCAAGTAGAGTATTAAAAAACAAAAGACATCACTAAGATGTCTTTTAAATTTGTCTGTTGGGGAGGTGGGACGATGTTCGGACGTTTTTTATGGCGTAATATATTAAGATACTTTAAAATATTGACAATGTGTATTAATTATGCTACAATGCTGAGTTAGTTCTTTAAGAATATAAATAATTCCTGATCTAAAAACTTTAACTGGGGATAATAAGGTATGAATTATTAAGTGTTTTTATAAGTCATTGATAATCTGTAGGTCCTATTTATGAATATTATCCGAAAGGAGATAGATATGAATTTTCAAGTCCAAGTTAATTTTGGAGAAGTTGTGGATATAATAAATGGTAAAAAAGATTGTTTGGTTAATTGGTC
Source organism: Parcubacteria group bacterium (assembly GCA_041659585.1). Lineage (GTDB taxonomy): Bacteria > Patescibacteriota > Minisyncoccia > Moranbacterales > UBA2206 > UBA8518. Next base: position 2,395 of record JBAZXY010000061.1, read on the forward strand.
GTGTGACGGATTTGTTGTGATGGTTGTTGTGTGCTTTGACCAACTGACTAAGGATTTTTTGAACCAAATAACTCTGGAGCAATGGCTAGATGTGTATGTCATTGCACGTGCAAAGAAGAGAGAATATGTCATGAATGAGGCATTTCGAAAAGTAGAAAAACTGGCTAGTTCTTTTCAGGACTGGCTAATGATTTGTCAGAAGTGCAATGGATCTCATTTTGACCAGGCAATGACCGAAAGATCAATTCCGGAAGTTGTTTCAAGAGCACAAACGCTTAGAGAGTATATCAAAGCATTTTTTATAGCGAGCTTTGTTATAGAGAGAAAAATATCCCTCAATCGCAAAAAAATATGCGAAGAGATTTTGGAAGAGATTCAGAGACTAATTGCAAGTGCTCCATTGAAAGAATTATTCGAGTGTTCCTTGTTAATTTCTTCGCCTCAGGAAGACACTGATATAGCTAATATGCTATATTCTAGATTGCAGACCATAGAAACCACTTATGACGAGTGGTACAAAGAATCTGAATGCTGTGAGAATTTTATTGGTTACCCAAGTGAAAAATTCTCTCTTTTGATATCTTGTCGGTCAAATGATTTGTTTCGTATTTTGCATCCAGATTTCTAAAAATGACACGAAAAAAATGAACATAACGACCCGCTCACATCTGTGATCGGGTCGTCTTTTTTATTAAAATGCTTTTTAAATAAAGGTTACTTTTGAGTGTTGGGGATGAGGGATTTTCGTCCTCGTCGCGGCGACTCGTAGCCCTGGGCAGCGCTGAATGCTCACTCGTTCGCATTCATCTACACTCGCTGCGAAAATTTATAGCGTGAATTTTCTAGCTCGCTCCTGCTCGTCATGTCGTTCGCGAACGACGTGACCCGTTCGAATCCACTTCTAATAAATTAAAAAGCCATCCTTAGGGATGACTTTTTACTTTGTTGAGGCTATGGGACGATATTGGAACCTTTTTGATGAATGCATGACTTAGCTAATTTTTTAATTACAAAATACTTAATTTATGGACAAAATATCATATTTATGGTATTTTTATGCCATATAAATAGAATATATAAAATTATTTTATGGTACAAATTTTGATAAAATGTAAAAATTGTCAAAGGATTTTTCCGTCAGGCTATGCTATGTCACCTGGATCAGTGGCGACTTTCATTGATAATAAGTCACAATGCCATTTTTGCGGATCTATGGAATCAGTTCCTGATGGTAAGTTTATAGCTACATTGGATGGTTTTATTGATTTATTTTCAGTTTCAAGTAATCCTGTTCAGGATATTAAAAATATAATATCAGATTTGAAAAATATAAAAAATAATGATAGTTCATCTAAAATAGCAAATAAGGATAAGATTGAAAATTTTTTAAAAGCCCATTCATTAAAAATTAATCTGACTATTTTTATATTGGAGGCATTACTTGCTGTTCTTTCGACTATGCCAAAAAATGAAATAAATAATACAATTATTAGAAATGAATTTATTAATAATTATAATAATCAGATTAATATAGGCGTGAAATAAATCTTAATGTGTGAAATATTAAATAATAGAAGTTTTTATGAATCAAGTGCATTCGGAGCGATAATCGGTTTTGTTGGCTCTTTTTTAATTTTTATAATTTCAGATGCTTTACGTAATCATCAAGACAAGTTGAAAAATAAAAAAAAAATACCACTCTTGGATAAATGGAGCCAAAGCCGAAATCAATCATTTATTAAAAGTAATAGCTGAATTAAAAACTACTTTGAATAGGGGAGTTCCCACTACAAAAAGGCTAAATGAGGATTATATTAAAAGCTTAAGATTTAAACTTTTAGAATTTGAAAATGATATTACTTTTCTGGAAGTAATAACAAACGCCTTTAGAGATATTGAACATACTAATGGAATGTTAGATAGACTTGAGGAGAATTTCAAGCCGGGGGATAAATCTATCAATAACGTTATTGGTTGTTTGGATGGTGTAAAATCTTCTGTTGAAAAATTAAAAGATAGCTTAAGATATAAAGTAGTTTAATAATTTTATTAAAAATATAGAAAATCAAACAACGCTAGATAGATTAGTAAAAATTAGTATTATAGTAGGATTTTTAATAATAGCATTATCAAATAGCTTATTATCTAGTTTCTTTTTTGCCACAAAAAGAAAAAACAAGAATAGAGCAACAAAAACAGGAGCAACAAGTAAAAGATAATGAGCTAAAAAAATGGATGATATAAAAATATCCAATAGAAAAGCACTTAGCACATGTCTTAATATTGCGGACATTAGCTATTCAAATTATTGGGATAGCAATTGCAAAACAATAGGATTAAAGGCAGGTTGTTCATTGCCATCCGATACTGCTGATGGAGTGGAGAAATCCAAAAAAACCGACCAAGATAATTGTTTTAAGAGGTATCCTCAATAATAATCATTAGCTATTTGTCACTTTCTTAGCGTAAAATTATTTGACTTTATATGATGAAGGCGATATATTAAACTGATTTAATTAAATCAGTTTTTTTGTATGACAATGGAATTTGCAAGGATTATTTTTACATAAAAAAACCGCCAACTATCGTGCTTGATAGTCGGCGGGCGGGGCGTGGGCATTGCTGTTCTTACTGATTAGCGAATCGCAAGAAAGCGAGTACCGACCTCAAATGGTCCAGAGAATGTGCTTATTCTTGGACCAGGATTATGATAAAAACCATCCCAGTCAATCCCAGCCAGTTCATCCAGGCAATCATGAGAGCATAACCAAGTTGATCCTTCCGCTGCGGCAACAATAGGCGTGATTTTTTCCTTAGTCACTGCCATGCGCATATAGGCGCAGCCGAAGGCGAATAATTGTTTCATGTCTGCCAAATTAATTTGAGCGCTTTGGGAATATTCCCATATTTCCGATAAATCTGATTCTTTCCTCATCAGGGTCGCATAACAACAAACAAAGTCTTTTACGCCGGAATTGAAAGGGAAGGTTCGGTCTTTCAGCTCCACGGCTCCCGACCAAGTAATGTTTTTCCGAAGACTTTCATACATCATGTCTAATGACATTGCATAGTCCACTGTAATAGGAAACTCTTCTTTATCAAGTCTCAATAACGGAGGTTGAATCATTATCATTATGCATCTCCTTGTTAGAATTGGCGAAGACAATTGTCTCCAGGTTACGAAGCAGGTTTAATTGTAAAAAAATATATCAAGCAAGTTTCTGCTTGATGCTTGATACTAATATTATTTCATGAAGTTGTCAATATATCAGCATTAGCCTAGAGTCTAATCAAGAAGCCATCCCTTGGGGATGACTTTTTGGTTTGTTGGGGAGGTGGACAGCCTTCGCTAAAGCTATGGCATGCCAAAGGATGATGTTGGAGCCTTTTTTAATAGTTAAATATAGTATTATGCTATAATTATAGTATAATTGAAAATTAATAAACAATATGTATAAAGCAATAATATTTGATTTTGGTGGCATCTTTTCGATGGATGATGACATCAAGGAATTTTGGAAGAATAATGCTACTAAGTTAAAGATTGATCCGCAAGAAGCAAATGAGACGGGGATTCCTATATGGCTGGAGGCCAGGATTGGAAAAATAGATTCTAACATGTTTTGGGAAAAGCTGGGGCCTCTAGCGGGAATGAGCGCTGTCGAATTTAAAAGATATTTCATCGGGTATACAGGTTTTCGTGACGAACTTTTGGATTATGTCAAAAACAATTTACGGGGAAAATATAAATTGGCCATCTTGTCTAATCAGATAGAATCTTGGCTTGAGCCTATTTTGGAAGAGAAAAAATTTAGAGAAATTTTCGAGGTGATAGTGACATCCTATGAGACAGGTTTTGCAAAACCGGACCTCGAAATATATAAAAAAACTCTTGAAAAATTGGATGTACAAGCGGATGGGTGTATTTATATCGATGATATGATAAAAAACTTGGAACCTGCCAAGGCTCTTGGAATGAAAACGATTGAGTTTAAAAATTATAACCAATGTATAGAAGATTTGGAAAAGATTCTAGGGAATTAATTTTAGATCAAAAAAATATCATGAAGGATAAACTGGCTATTATTACAAGCTCAGGAGGGATGAAGTGTTCCTACTCAGCGGGAGTTTTATGTGCAATGGCTAAAATATACAATCTTCGCAACCCAGACATTTTAGTGGGAAGTTCTGGTAGTACTGGCTCACTGGCATACTATCTCACCGGTCAATATGACTCCATTCAAAATATCTGGACAAATCTTTTGACTTCGCCTCTATTTATTTCTTTAAGTAGGGTTTTTAAGATAATGGATATAGATTATTTGGTGGATACTGTTTTTAAACAACAAGATGCGCTGGATGTGGAAAAAATCCATAAATCAAAGAGTCGTTTATTCATTTCCGCAACCGAATACCAAACTGGAAAGCCAAAATTTTTTACAAATACAGACAATATTTTTGAAGCACTGCGAGCCTCAAAAGCTATTCCAGTAATAACCGGCAAAAAAGTGATCATAGATAATGTTGAATATATCGATGGTTCGTTTGGTGCATCTCTCAATATCAATATTGAAAAGGCAATCAAAGAAGGCGCTAGAAATATTATTATAATCAATGATAAAGGTGGGGAAATGGCATTTGCAACAAAGGCATTTTATATTTTATATTCTTTTTTTACCAACAAGAATATAAGAAAGTTGCTAAGGAGACACTGTGAACCAAATCATCATCTCATCAATCCTCAGAAAAATATTAACATGATTATTATTAGTCCGAGCAGAAAATTACAAATTCATTCCTTGGATAATAAAAAGCAACATCTTGAGGAATCCTTTTCTCTTGGGTATGAAGACCTGAAAAATAATCAGGACTTTAAGATATTCTTCGCACAACTATAGGAGTCAAAAAATGTTTATTTTGCAACAAAGCACATTTGTTCAGCTTCTATTCGCTTATAATAAGTATCAAATTTATAGAAAAGCCATCCCCGGGGATGACTTTTCGCTTTGTTGGGGAAGTAGTACAATGTTGGAACCTTTTTGCAGTTGCTAATAGTGGTGTAAATGTCATTTATTAAAATATACCTATCTTGGAAAAACCGCCATGTATGTGTGTGGATATTACCCGGAGCTATGTTACACGGAAATGATAATGTCTGGTTAGCGGGAAGTAGAAATGTCCGCTTTAAAGAGTTATGATATTAGGTTAACCCCTAATACTAACTCAATGGACAACCACATTATCATGAGTCAAAAAGAA
>JBAZXY010000062.1:0-7311 GCA_041659585.1 Parcubacteria group bacterium
AATCCACTCGCCGTTAAAGCAATGCCCACCGCACTCTTAGCCCACACATTTTGCTTGCGATACCAATTCACAAAATCACCCGCTTTTTCCATCACTTTGCCACCCAACTTCCCTTCCCACGCTTTTGTCCTGACATTGGTGCGAGCTTCATAGAGATTGGTTTTTTCCTCCGTATCAAAATATTTCACCAATTCCTCCATTTTAACTCCTAGCCCTTGTTCGCCCAATCCGCCATCCCTCAATGCATTAACCTCATAATCAGAAAGTTCCTTTAATCGCATCTTATATTCACCATGTGCATTTTTACGTGTGTCCGAATTCAGATTTTTTCCTTTCAACCCCAAAATTCTTCTCAACATACCCACCTTTTTGTCTTCTGCATAATCAACTGTGGCAAATTTTTTTCTCGCTTCCGCAACCTTATTTTTTAAAATGGATAATTCTTTATCATCCAATTTCTCACCACTCGCTGCTTCAATTTCAGCCACAATTTCCGTATCATCCTTATTGACAATTTTATCCGCTCTTTCCATTACGATATCCATAGTACTTCTAAGTGGCTTTGACACTTTATCATCCACAACTTCCTTGTCATTCTGATTATAATATTTCACGCCGTACTCATCTTCACCAAAATATTTGGCCATTTCTTCAGCGTTTTTTTCTGCCAGAGTTTTAGACATCGTGTTTTCTAATGACATACGGATTTTAATTTATTTTACTTTCTTAACTATACCATACTCGCGCACTTACCAAAAGACTGTGGATAACTTTTACTATCTTTTTTCTGAGCCATAAATATGCTATTATCTAATTAGATTAACTAGAAGAATTAAATATCCTTCCATCTCCATGAAAAACAAAAAAATCATCTCCTACTCACTCCTATTTATAATTATTACACTAGGATTCTTCCTTCGTTTTTATAATATCGACAATATTCCACCCGGCATCTATCCTGATGAAGCAGTGAATGGACAGGATGCTATTCAAGCCAATGAAACCGGCGATTATCAATGGTTCTATCCAGCCAATCAAGGTCGCGAAGGATTATTTATGAATTTAATTGCTTTTTGTTTCAAGTTTTTTGGCATTAGCATCCTCACACTGAAACTTCCCGCTATTGTTTTTGGCACTCTCACTATCCTTGGCACTTATCTGTTAACAAAAGAACTTTTCCACAAAGAGAACACCGCTCTAGCGGCTAGTTTTCTCTATGCCACTTCTTTTTGGGCTATCAACTTCAGCCGCATCTCTTTTCGGGCCAATCTCCTGCCTTTTATTTTGGTTTTTTCTTTTTATTTTCTTTTTCGAGGACTACGCACCAAGCGCTGGTGGGACTTTGCTATTGGGGGATTCATCTTTGGCGTGGGAATGCATACCTACATCGCTTGGCGAGTAGCCCCGGCCATCCTTCTGCTTATGCTTATATTTTTCGCCCTTTCTCGAAAAAACTTTTTCAAAGAATACTGGAAATCTATTTTAATTTTCCTCCTCTTTTCCTTGCTGGCAGCCTTCCCGATGTTCCTAACCTTCTATCAGCATCCTGAATATTTTGAAGCTCGCTCTGATTCCATATCCATCCTGTCACCCACCGTCAACAAGGGCAATCTATTTGGAACGTTTTTGCGCAGTTTTTCCTTGAGCCTCATTAAATACAATTTTGTCGGTGACATGAATTGGCGACATAATTTCCCCCCGTACCCCCTCCTTGATCCACTCACCAACCTAGCTTTTCTTTTTGGAATAATTTTTTCATTGAAGACTTTTTTTCACACTCTCTACCTCCGCATTTATAGGAAAATACCCACTATCCATTTAGAAAAATATGCCTTTCTCCTGGTTTGGTTTCTCATCTTACTATCCCCTGAGTTCATGACCGGAGAAGGGAATCCGCATGCCCTACGCTCCATTGGCACACTGCCAGCAGTAATCATTCTCGTCTCCCTGCCCTTCAATTATTTAATAGAAAAATCCAAAAAAAACTCCAAATTTTATCAAAAAATAATTCTCACTATCCTCCTGGCGATGCTTCTTTCTAGCGGCATCTTTAATGCCATTAAATATCATTATGTCTGGGCTAATAAAGAAAAGGTTGGCCTTTCTTTCAATAAAAACATCACCGACATGGCCAAATACATCAACACCTTGCCAAAAGAGCAAGAAAAATTTGTTATCACCAGTTATAATACTATCGAAAAAGCCCCGGCTGATGTCCTAACCCATTCACACACCGTAACCTTTTTCTATCCCAACGAGCTGCAAAAAATGCAACCCACCACTGCCAACTTTATGATTTTCTTTACGGAGAATAATCGCGATGCCATGAACGAACTACAGCAAAGATTTCCTAATCTAAACCTGTCCGAGGTAGACGGCACACTAGGTAGTGTTTATTACGTTTTAAAATAAATCCCGCACCAACTTTTCACTTTTAAACACACACGTTTGCAAATTAACAGTATTAAATTTTTAATCTATTAAACTCTATGCACAAAAACTGATTATTTTGGCGCCAGCGCCTGTGAAAAGTTAGTGCGGGATAAAAAATTATGCAAAAATTTCGCGAAAAAAATTATCGAATTATCATCCTTCTCATTCTCATTTTTATGATTAGCGTCTCACTGCTCAACGCTAATAATGATTCGCTTATCTATGATGAGTCAGCTCACATTCCAGCTGGCTATTCCTATCTTACTCAACACGACATGCGTCTCAATCCGGAACACCCACCCCTTCTTAAGGACCTGGCCGCTCTTCCACTGCTTTTCATCCAACCAAAATTTGAAACCACAGCTGATTTTTGGACCAAGGATAATGCCGACGCTAGTCAATGGAATGCCGGAAAAAGTTTTCTTTTTGCTTCCGGCAATAACCCTGACCAAATTGTTTTTTGGTCCCGCTTGCCGATTATCCTTCTCTCCCTGCTTCTAGGGCTATTTATTTTTAAATGGACGCGAGAACTAGCAGGACTCGGAGCGGGACTCTTTGCGCTCACCCTCTACGCCTTTGATCCTAATATTTTAGGACACAATCATTTCGTCACTACTGACGTAGGCATTGCCGCTTTCATCACTTTTGCTTTCTATTATTTTCTACATTTTATCAAAGAACCCACCCGTAAAAATATGCTACTTGCCGGACTCTTCCTTGGCCTTGTCCAACTAGCCAAATTTTCCGCCGTCCTGACTTTTCCTGTCTTTGGTTTACTGCTTATCATCTACCCGCTGGTGCGTCTTCATGGACACAAAAGCCGCTGGCAAAGCCTGGGAGAATATCTCTGGAAGGGTTGTTCAGTTTTTTTGATTTCTTTTTTAGTAGTCTATGTGGCTTATTTTCTCAATACCTATCAAATGCCCCCGGAAAAACTACCCGAAATTATGAGTCATTATATGCATCCTGATGATCCGCGCCCACTCACCGTCTATACACGAAAGGCGATTCTCGCTATCAATTCCGTTCCACTTTTGGAACCTATGGCGAATTATGTTTTCGGTGTTGCTCGCGTATTTCAAAGAGTGGGTGGTGGAAATGTCACCTATTTCCTGGGTGAAGTCAGTGTCCAAGGTTTCCTCTCCTATTTCCCGGTTATTTTTATGATTAAAGAGCCCTTACCGACAATCTTTTTAATTCTTTTTACTTTGACCATAGCCTTCATAGCGATAGTCAGATCCATCTTCAGTGAACCGAAAAAAATCGGTCATCATTTGGCATATTATTTGCGCACTCGAGTGATCGAGTTTTCTATGCTAACCTTCATCACTCTCTACGCCTTTACCAGCATCACCGGACGACTCAATATCGGATTGCGTCACCTACTACCTATCTTTCCTTTCATGTACATCCTCCTCAGCGTGGGCCTCTTCCGTTTTATTCGCAAAAAACACAATGATTATAAACACCTTCTCTATCTTGCTGCTGTCACCCTTCTGGGTATTCTTATTTTCCAAACCATCGCCTCCTATCCCAGCTATACCTCCTACTTCAATAGTCTGGCTGGCGGACCCACACAAGGTTATCGCTTCGCCACTGATTCCAATGCGGACTGGGGTCAGGACCTCAAAAGATTGCAACTCTTTCTGACTGCGCATCCGGAGATAATCAAAGTTAAAATGGATTACTTTGGGATGGCTGACCTAGACTACTATATTGGTGGTCGTTATGAGAAATGGTGGGCCGCCAAACGTCCGCTTGAACCGGGTTGGTATGCGATTTCGACTTTGTTTCTGCAGGAAGGGATTTATGACACCAGAAAAAGTAATGCCGAGTCCTACCGTTGGCTAAAGAATAAAACACCCCTCTATCAAGTGGGCACCTCTATTCTCATCTATCACCTAACACCTAGTGAAATAAACTAGCGACAAAAAATACCTACAAAAAAATCGTCCCACTTGGTGGGACGATTTTTTCCATATTTCCATTAAACTATTTTTTCTTCTTATCACTCTTTTTAGCAGTATCCACTGAAGAGTTTTCCGCTGGCACCTGTGTAGATACATCACTATTTTCAACTATAGCATTAGTCCTCATCTTATAATACACCTTGTCCGCCAGACGCACATCAACATATTCCAAATCTTTAATCTGATCTTCAGGAATACTATTTTTTAAAACAGTTTTCAGCATCTCTATGCCACCTTTCACTCCTAAATTTTTGTTAAAATATATCTTCCAACCTGCCTCCGTTTCCACGCGCACATCCCCCGAAATCAGAATTGGTGTAGAGAATTCTTTTTTAATTGGAATATCTTCCATTTGTAACTGACTCTCTATGCTCAGCACAAATCGCATAAAATCCAGGTCCATTAAAAAATTATCCGGCATAATCCTCTTACTGCTATCATCCCGCAACACAATCAAGTTTTTCTCCCCTAACTCACCTCTCTCGAAATCAGCTGATGCATAAGCTCGACCCTCTTCATCTATCACAAAACACTCTCCACTCACACAATACACCAACTGCGATTGCCTTTCTTCCAAAGTAACTATTAATCTATCCGGGAATTGCTTGATAATCTGCACTTGTTTGATAATTTTGTATTTATCCAATAAATCCATCTCCATCTTTCGCACATCAACCACTAGCAGATTATTGCGCCGAACCAAACTACCCATCTTTCCCGCCATATTATCACTAACTATTTCCAATAACTCTTTTGCTGACAAGTTTTCTGTCCCACGAATATCCACTGCAGTAACCATCAAAAGATGTGAAAAAAAGAAACTATAAATAGTAACTCCTAGAAAAATCAAGCCCAACAACCATGCAGCCAGTCGCGTGTAAAAAGAGTTCACTTTACAAACTTTTCCGGTTTTCTTTTTATTAACAATAACATTCTTGCATACATAAGGCTTAGGTAACTCTCGCACCACACGACTCTTTTTTAGCCCCTGCATACTATTCAATTTTTTCTTAAAAAAATTCACCATAACTCATATTTTCAGAAATAAATTCTCTAATACCAATTTGGCATTAACATTAGTCCCTTTGATCTGTCCCACACTAATACTAATTGCCTCCATTAGCTGCAAAGCCTTCGCTGGAGAAACCCGATTTATTTTTATTTTGTCCAATAGCACTTGGCGCAAAAGCACTAGCCAGATATCCATTTTTTTTGGCAAATCAGTGGTGTCTTTGCTCCATTTTTCCGCCAAGGCAAATCGCTCTCCAGCACTACTGCTTGCAAGTCCAATGAAATCCGCTTTCAACTCCCTTCGATAATCCAATTCCTGGGAATCACTCAAAAGACTCTGCGCCACTTCACCGCGCCCAGCCGACCAAAAAATTATCTCATCTTTATTGATTGTATTACCTGATATAATTTTGGCTATCGCGTCGTCTGTCACTAAGCCTAGTCTTATTTTTTGACAGCGTGAAATAATAGTCGGTAAGAGTTTTCTTTCATTTTGCGCCACCAAAATCAGGACCACTCGTGCATTGGGCTCCTCTAAAGTCTTCAGCAAAGCGTTTTGCGCGGTCACATTCATCCGCTCTGCTTCATCAATTATCACCGCTTTATAGTTGCCCCCAGTAGAAGTCAGGCTCAGCTGGTGTTGCAACTCTCGCACAGCCTCAATCTTAATATCTCTTTTCTTTGTCACTCCATTTTTTTCTTCTATCTCCGGCGCCACTACAATCAGATTAGAATCTATGGATTCTGTATTATGGACTATTTTTTTAGCGAAACTAGAAGCCAGCTCCAATTTTCCCACCCCAACAGGGCCAAGAAAAAGATAGGCATTAGCCAAGTGACCCGAGGCCACGATGCGTTCCAACAATTTGACTGTTTTTTGATTACCGATGACTTGCATGAAACATGTAACATAAAACATATAACAAATTTTTATTGCTATATGCTGTATGTCTTATGTTATATGATTTATAATATATTCCTCAAATTCCTTAATAAACCTTTCTTTTGAAAATTCTCGCGCCCTATCTATGATAATTTGTTTATCATAGTTTTTTTCATTTTCTATCAGCCGACGCACCCCGTCCGCAACCACCTCGGGTGTCGCGGCGTCAAAAAATTCCCCAGTCCTCCCTTCAACAACCGTCTCTAGCACGCCCCCCTGGCGAATCGCCAGCACCGGTACCCCATGCGCCATCGCCTCCACCGGACTCAAGCCAAAATCATCTACTCCGGCAAAAATGAAAGCCCGTGCTCCGGCATAATAACCAGTCACCGCTTCATCCGATTGATAGCCCAGAATTTTAATATTTTTTTCCGCGATGGAACTCAAATATTTCTCCTGTTGACCAGTTCCAATGATTACCAACGGCAAACCCAACTTATTGAAAGCCTCCACCACCACATCTATTTTTTTATACGGTGATAACCTCGAAACAATCAAAAAATATTTTTCCTCACCTTTATAATCCGCAGAATTGCCCGCCGTAGTTATAAAAGGAACGTGGGCGGGAGGGTAGATAACCGCACTTTCTCGCCCATAATATTTCTCGATTCTCCGTTGAGTATATTTGGAATTCGCCAGCAAAAAATCCGGCCGGTCAGCCGCCACGCGATCCCACAAGCGCAGATAATTTAGCACCAGCCTGGCACACAAATTAAGCACCCGACCTTTTTTCTGTTGACCAAGATATTCCACGCCCACATCCCAAGCAAAACGCATCGGACTGTGTAAATATGAAATATGGGTGGTATTGAGGCGCGTAACGAGTCCCTTAGTCCATGCTCCCGAGCTGCTGATTACCAAATCAAAATCACGCAAATCAAAAATTTCCGGGGCCACAGGCATCAAAGGCAAGAGCCATTTCTTTCTTTTTTGTAGCCAGCGCGGAAATTTCTG
>JBAZXY010000063.1:0-7269 GCA_041659585.1 Parcubacteria group bacterium
CCTGTTCTGTGTGAAAAAATAGAGAAGGATCCATTTAAGTCAACTTGTTATCGGGATATTGTAGGAAAAAATAAAGACAAGTCCCTTTGTGAAAAAATAACATTGGATTATATAAAAAAAAGTTGTCTCAAAAAATAGCTTCTAAAATTTATTAAATTGGCATCGCTAATCATCCTTTTTTGATCATAATTGTTCATGTCAATCATCTCCCATATGTATTTTTATATTTTTGAAATAATTTTACGATTTATATGTATAATAAAAGATAGGGAGTATACTTATTGATTGTCAGACGAATATGCGGGATATTTTTGTTATTTTATTGACATTACTTCCGCATTGTTTTATACTTAATATCCGGTTCCTTAAAAATAAGATTATCATCCTATAAAAGATGATTTTTGGTAATATTTATTATTAAAAAGGACGTCATTGCTATTCTGTGCCTTTCATTTCGTTTGTTTATATGCACACGAGAAAGACACTGAAGGACAATGGTTAATTAGGTATCATAAATTCTTTGATTTGGAGGGTATGCCATGGATTTACATTAAAAAAAGTAGTATCATTTTGTAATAAGCACTGCGCACGAAAGGAAGAATGTGCAGAACTATAGTAAATGGAGAGGGTGCATGTTTATTTATACAGCACTTCTTGCTCGTTTACTGAAATTCGTTCCATCGTCCTATCACGTACAGCGACTTTTAGCACAATCAGTTATAGTCTAGTGATAGAAACGAAAAGATGAGAGCGACAATGGAGGAATCCAATGAAGATCAGAGTCTTTTTGCTTCTCGTTCATTTTTTTGTCTTTTACCAGTTCTCAGTAACTGCGACCTTGGTGCATGCGAATAATATTCCTATGTCACAAAGGACAAATAGAGAGGTGTACCAAAACAATGATGTGAGTTTAAACATTTCAACATGTTTTCTCACTCCCTTACCAATGCTAAGCTGTGTGCATGATGCTGTCACAGGTTTTTTTGAAACAGCATGCAATGGCAAGATTCCTCAATCCAGCCAGCAAAAGCTTCAAAAAGCACAATCGCTGAAGAAGATATCCGGCATGTTGCAGGGATATCCCATGATTTCAATGGCGCCTTATATTGCCAAAAAAAATCCACAAGTCGCATCATATCTTGTGGCAATTGCTAAGATCGAAAGTGGGTGGGGCAAGCAATCCCCAAAATTACACGGCAAAGATTGCTATAATTATTGGGGCTTTCGCCAAAAACGCGCACGCATGAGTGCAGGCGGCTATACGTGCTTTGATACACCAAAAGAGGCGGTGGAAGTTGTTGGAAATCGCATTGAAGATCTTATCGAGGGGAGGCATGATACTCCTCAGAAACTAGCCTTCGTTTGGAAATGTGGAAGTAATTCTCAAGAATATGGAAGCGCCAGTACAAGAAGATGGGTGCGTTATGTCGACCGCTATCATAAAATGATGAATTAATTCCATTGATAGGGTATTCCATATTGCCAATAATATCATGACTATGATGCACAGAATAGCATTCTGTGATGTATTTTTTTGTAAAAATAAACGCTACTATCCATATATTGGGTAGTAGCGTTTTTCAATATGTGCCATTGCACAATTTATATGAGTATCATTTCAGAGTAATAATGCCTCCTTTATTTTGCTTACATACAAATCTGCACCTTTTGCACTCCCGATATGAATGCCATCTTTATACAGAAAACGTTTATTTTTCATGCACACAGCATGCCAATTTACAAGCTGAGTGTTGGCATGCATCGGAACAATCCTGCTTAAAATCTCGTTGTTGGAGTTTTGCCAAGAGCGCGGCACGTAATCATTGATGATTACTACGCGCTTGCATGGACGCAGGATTTCCATCAGCTCCACAAATTGGCTTTCATTGATTGTGCCGTTCGTCCCAGAATGGATCACAACAATTGATGGAATTTTTTTTATGGATTTGAGGGATTTGACAATCTTCAGTACTGATGTGAATTGACGACCGACCTTGGCATCGACATGCGCGCCGGCAATATTATTCTCTAGAGGTACCTTTGTGCCCAACATCACCGAGTCGCCAATGGCAAGTATCTGCTCAGTAGGACTGTCCTGCTCTTTCTTTGGAGCATTGCATCCTGTTTCATCTGTAATTGTTGTTTTTTCGACTTTTTTTGCAATATCTTCACTTGTAAGCGCATTCCCTTCATCATAATCCACTTTTTTTTGGTCGGTGGTCTCGGGAATCAGCTGCACGGTTTCATGCAAGACAATCTCATCATCATGTGGCTCCTTTGTTGCCTCGGGTGATTTATGCATAGTCACATATCCATAGGGACTACTATCTGATTTTGCCGTAACTATGGCAACAGAAGAGGAAACAAGTAGGATGCTAACAAATGCGACATTAGCGTATTTAACAATCGGGTGTAGTTGTGAAAAAGCCATAAAACCTCCGTTTCTCATTGGAATTTCTATGAATTTATAGGATAGATGCGTTATGCCAAAAAGTAAAGTTAAGCGTAAACAGATTAATGCAACACCGTTGAGCGGATAGTTGTATGCGGGATCAGTCAGAATGAATACGGGCCAATGCCATAGATACAGTCCATAGGAGCGTTTACCAATCCACGATAGGACATTGTTTCGCAAGGCGAGTGAGGTTATGGAGCGATTCCACCTACCTGCTACAATGATCATAACCGTTCCGCATACAGCACCAAATAAACCGCCGTGAAATATGAATATTTCTCCACCTCTCATTGCGATGCTTAAGTATGCAATAAGGATTAAGCCACATGGACCGATTATTTGGAGAAAATATTTTTGCCACGGTGTAAAATTTTCTTCGTGCCACTGGTTCCAAAACATTGCTAGCAATGCTCCAAATAACAACGCAAAAGCACGGCAATCCGTGCCAAAATATGCTCGAGCATCATTCGGCGATGCTTTCCCTATTATTACCATCAAGACGATTGACAATATAAGAGGTATACACAGGCTTGCGATAATCAGACTCCTATTCTTCTTGCATATAGAAACAATTAATGGAACAAAAATCGGCCAGAAAATATAGAATTGTTCCTCAATTGCCAGTGACCACAAATGCATCAACAAAGAAGGTCTCCCCATTTGTTCAAAATATGACACGCCATTTGCGATGAAGTGCCAATTCATGTAATACAAAATCACAGCCATGAGCTGCCCTTTGATGGTAACTAATTCTCCAGCAAGATCAGGTATGTATGGTGCGATCCAGGCATAGGATGAATTTTCAGTGAATTCCAGTATGATTGGAAAGGTCATTGACATCAAGATCAAGGTGATTAATAGGACTGCAACAGCCGGTAAAAGCCTTTTTATTCTCTTGATCCAGAATGTTTTCACATCGAATGTATCCTGATAGCAGTCATTAATAAGTGATCTTGTGATAATGAACCCGCTTATCACAAAGAAAATATCTACACCGATGAATCCACCAGGTAAGACTAATCCATTCGACCAATAGTGAAACACAATGACCAGTCCAACAGCAATCGTTCTCAGTCCATCAAGGAATTGAAGATATTCCACATCCTTTCTTTTTAGCATGGCAAACCTCCTCAGTAATTTTATTTTTATGCTAAATCACAGTATAAATCTATACAGTAATCAAGATTTTTTAAACAACAAGTTATTATACTATAATAGTAATTATTGTCAACGAAATGTACTTATTCTGTAAACAATATACGTTTTCTAGTCAATAGCTTCGCAACACTTTAAATTAACATTTGGCTTGGAGTTTTAAAATCAATCCCCATATGCAGCCTTTCTTCATTATAGTATTTTAGATATTTAGGCAGGTACCGATTGATAGTATCCACATCATGAGGCAATTTATCCAGCAACTCTTCTTGAATAGTCCGATTGAATCTTTCAATATGCGCATTGTCATTGGGCTTCCTAATTCTTGAGTGGCGATGATTGATTTTAATCCTCTCTGTAAAGTGAGTGGAAAACTCCGGACCATTGTCAGATTGTAGACATTCAAAAGAATAGGGAAATTTCTTATCAGCTTTTTTCACAAAAGAAATTGTTTGCTTGCCGCCTAGCTTTTTCACCGCCCTGGCATATGTCCAACGGGAATACAAATCTATCAAGGTATACACATAGATGCGGCTATTCTCGCTTTCCATTAGATGAATGGTATCTAATTGCACCAAATCTCCAGGTTTTTCGGCCTCAGGACGCTCTGTCGATTTATGATATCTTTTCCAAGGACTTCTCTTTTTGGTGAGGTGCTTGCGATCCAAAGTCCGCTTCACACTGCTTAAGCTAACATCGATATTTTCAACTAAAAGATGTCGGTGGACCACTTCGGCGCACCGGCCATGGGATGATCTGATTTCAACTATTCTTTTCACAATATCCTTATCTAACTCTTTGGGGTGATGATGTGGCCTGGAAGACTCTGTTGGAATAACTCTAGTGCCACCTAAAGGAGCTTTCTTGCACCACCGACTGACAGTACTAGGATTAACCCCAATATATCTAGCTACTTGTCGGATACCTTGGCCTTGTACCACCATTTCAACCGCCTGAGCTCTTAATTTGGGTAGATAGGGATTAGTTGTATATGGCATATATGTGAAATGTTTAGTTGATAACTATTTAGTATAGCAGGTGTTGCATAGCTATTGAACCATTACGTTTCTATTGACAAAAGATTCGTTTCGCACTATGATATTATATTAATAATTAGATGGCTAATAGATATTATAAACAATAGATGTTCCTTAACATATGAATAGGAGAGGTGTGCTCATGACCATGAAAGAATTACAAGAAATAGGTTTATATGGTAATGGAATGATATTAATCGATACATCAGAAATAGTGCGTCGATACAATGATTGCTTGGTTGATATGGGACTTAGACCTACGGAGCTGAAAAGATTTCATATTGATTGCATGGGCTGGAGCCCGGAAATAGCAGCAGAGCAAGGGGATAATTATTATCTTTCTTATGGCGAGGCTAATCCTTTGGCCATTATTTTAATGCCAGAACAGCGCTATGCGCCTATTTATTTTCCGTTTCATTCGTTTGATTGGGCCTTGATGAAGCAGTGGTTTGACACGCATAAGCCGCAGATTGCGGAGGTGACAAAGTATAGTGGTATCTGGCTCGACATCGACCAAGAAGTTGAAGTCTATGAAGATGCGGAAGATCTGTTGATGGTGGATGGTGTTATAGTTAGGGCAAAAACTCCATCACGATTGATGGACAAGGCTTTGCAACAAAGAAGTCTTGTTCGCAATATCATGCAAGAGAAAGATGCTGCAAAAATTGGGCAATATGCCCTGGATTTAGCGACATCGGCTGAAGATGTTGGTGATATGCGACACAGGCAGATTGTTATCAATGATATGCAATTCTCAGACGTGCGTATTTTTTATACGCGAGCTTTTGGAGGCACGTTTGTTTTTAGTGGAGTGCAATCGCAAGGAGAGCACCAACATTTCGTTCTTAATAAAAACACAGCCTGGCGTGCAAAAGGTGTTGATTCTATTATTGATAAAAACATTTTAGCAAGATTGGAGGAGCTTGGGCTCGTCGTCTACAATATAGGGTGGTGGATGGAGGAAAAAAACATGCTTCGGTTAAAAATCGTCCGCGATTCTTTTCTGATGGATGTTTTGGATGTGAAATTTCCAGAGATAGATTTTTTGGCGTTAAATTCTGCTAAGCAAAAGGGACTGATTAGTGACGTCTTTGATGATCTGCCGATTGAATATGTGGAGTTGAAGAGATTGATAAAGAGGCTGGAGATAGGGGAAGTCCCAACGAAGATTAACCCACTAATTAGGCCGTTCTTGGTCAGTCCTTCAGACAGGGTGAGTGCATTGGCTGCGGAAGTAATATGGCATGCGCTTACGCTTGTGTGTGATGGACGGCAAATCATTAATTTGTACCGGTATGATAAGGAGGAATTTTTTGCTGCTCACGAAAGAAGGAAAATACCATGGCGTACTTGGGCAGTAAAAATGATTGAAGAGCACTATCAACATCGATTGATGAAAGATGATAAAAAAGGAGGTATTTGACGCATCTTTTGGTAATGGTATGATTTAGGAAGAGAATTCACAGTAATGACGCTGTGGAGCACATAAAAAAAGAACGCAAGGAGGATGGTATGATCATGAATTTGTTCAGGTCGAATGAGATTATGGGGACATTGCTGCTGGTTCTGGCGCTGCTGCTTCTAGCGGCTAGAAACACCGAGCCGGGAAAAGAATGGCTTACTAAAAAGTTTGGTGAAGGGTGGAAAAAGAAAGCCCTTATCCAATTTCTTGGCTGGCCAATGATAATTGTAGTGCCGATAATGTATCTCCCGGACCAGTTTCGGATGGACATTGCGGGGGTGGGAGCTGCCTTCGTAGTCTTCTTAATCTGGAGAGCATTGATAAAAAAGGACAAAACAGAGGAGTCAGCTGAGGGATCTGCGCCTAAAGAGGGAGCAGAAACCGTGAAATAGCAATTTCACGCACTGGCCAGTATGCACGGGGTGTTTTGATTAGATAATCAGAACACCCTGTTTTTATTTGACAAAAAAGAACAAATCAGGTATTCTAATGTGTTGTTCAAAAAGGAACACGTGTACCTTAAAAGCAGGTTAATAGTCTGTATAAATTAAAATTCTACGCTTGGAGGTGGTTAGGATGAATGAAAGGGATGATGTAATAGTGGATACAAAAAGACATTTTGTATGGCGACTGTTGCTCGGGATGGGCATGCTGTTCTTTAAAAGCATAGCGAGCTTTTTTAGGGCAATCTATGGCGTGTCAGCAGCCGCAGGCATGCAATATGTACAATTGGTTCAAAAAGTTGTTCAAAGTAGAAAAGCGCTGCTGACAAAAGCAATCGCAAATCTGCTGTACATTTTTACACCAATTGCGTTTATGCTTGCTCCGGCTGGTTTGGTGGTGTTTGTGGTTGCCCTATTTGTTGTTGTGGATCAAGCGCTTATCTATGACGAATCGGTAGCGACAGAATTTTCAGATCCAGCAAACAATAAGCTGGATGTGGGAGCTAAGGGCGCACTACTTTTCAAAGCATCACATCATCAGTTGGAAGAAATGCTGAATCGTTTCCCGTATTGGAGTGCTAATGATCCAACAGTGTACCCTCAAGGTTGGTGGGACAATTCAAAAAACACCCAGCGAGGTGTGTGGTGGGCAACTTCTCAGTTGGCTGAAATTTTATCCACTCGCATCACTCGATATGGCACTGGTCAGCCAGAAAA
>JBAZXY010000064.1:0-7260 GCA_041659585.1 Parcubacteria group bacterium
TTGTTCGATTTGTTTCTCCCAAGATAGAGCTATAGCGTCTGAGCGCATGCTTGGAGAGAAGAGTCTTAATAGAAAAAACATTCCGCGCAACAAGGCGCTTTCTTTGGCTCTTCGCCGGCCTTTTTTTCCAGGCGTGGTGGCGAGATGAATATCTAGGAAAACCCCACTACTTTTCAACTCGGCTAGCTCGGTTAAGGTGAAAACGCCGTCCATCATGATAGAGACCCGGTCGATTTTTTTGGCTTGGGCCAGTGCCAAGATATTCTGATTAGCCAGGGCATTGAGGCCAAAATCATCCGCTGTGAGGATGAATTTTTTTCTGAAGTTATGCATAAAGCAAGCTATTAAATATATGGCTATTTTAACATAGGAAAGGGTTTGTTAAAAGGGGGGAGTATCCTTTTATTTAAAAAAATGGTATAATGAAGATAATAAAAAATAAACTTAAATATCTATGCAAAATAAAAAATTAACTATGGTTGTGATGGCTACTTTGTCCGTTGTTTTTTTCGGACTAACATATTTTTTCATCATGCAAAAACAGGTGCAAAACAGACAACAGGCGGCACTAGTATCTGAAAATAGTTGTCCCTATGCTTCCGATCAGGAGGCTTATGATCAGATGGTTGCCACTGAGAATGAGAGTGTTTGCGCTTGTGTTCAAAATGAGAATTTAAAAAGCGCATGTGTTGGCGTCGCGAGTGATACGGGTTTCTATCGAAAAGCTTTGAATGATCTTAACTCGGACATCTGTGGCAATATTAAGGATCAAACTTCCAAAGAGTCTTGTGTCTTAGCGGTGCAGAGCGGGATGGAGAATGCCGTGGTTGATCCAGGGTTGATGCCGGAGAAAAAACCCATGCTGAGAGTGGATTATGAAAAAATGCAGAAAGAAAATCCTGCTGATGTGGCGAATCTCCTGAATTTAGCCATGGCTTATGGGGCAGAAAGTTTTAGTACAGGTGATGGAAAAGTGGATGCGGCTAAAATCAATCAAGCTTTGGCTGTTCTGGAGCAAGCTAAGGAAATGGAGCCGAATAACTCCAGAATTTATGCTGTAGAGGGGTATATTGATAATCTTAATTTGCAAAGTGATCAAGCCATAGTTGCTTATACAAAAAGTTTGGAATTAGACATTAATAATAGTGAGGCTTTGATAGGCAGAGCAAGAGCCTATGCTTATTTGGAAAAATTCACAGAAGCCATCGCAGACCTGGAGAAGGCTGCTGGCCTGGATCGAGCAAGGAGTAATAATGAAATCTATCTCAATCTTTGTAACCTCTATGCGCAAAATTCTAATCGGGAAAAGGCCACGGAGAATTGTAGCGTGATTATTGACAATGACAACGATGAGTCATTAAAGATTATGGCCAGAGAGAGCTTGAGCATTCTTAAATAAAAAACATTAATTTTTTTCCCAATAATATTATGAGCATGCATAATACAATTAAAATTTTCTTAATAAGTATCGGTTTAATAGCTAGTAGTTTGTTTGGAATAGCTATTCATAAAACCGAGGCAGCTACAAGTGGCGGGAGTGTGGCTGGCATAGCTTGGAGTGGAAATGCAACAGCTACCCAATGGGCGGGTGATTGGATTTTTGGTGCTGGATTGGCGGGAAAGTTCAAGAATGAATGTGGTGATGACATGATTGATAATGCCGGAAATAATTGTTTCAACTATATTACTTCTTGGGCAGGTAATCATTGGTTTGGCGCTTCTAAGCCGGATACGCGTTGGTGTAAATACACGACTACTGTGCGTACTTGGGGAGCTTGCAGTGCCAGTGGCATTCAATATGCAACTTCCTACAATTACAACACGGTGTATGGAACAACCAGTTGCATAGACCAAGCGCCAACTTTCCAGCGTTGTACGCCGCCAACTTATGCTTGCATTGGTACAATTCCATCCGGCAGTAGCGCTTGGGATACAGAAGAGAGCCAAGGTCTCACAGCTAACGCATCCTGGTCATTCTCAGCAACAGACACCGCGACCAAGTGCCAATACCACGCAACGCCAACTTATGCTTGCATTGGTACAATTCCATCCGGCAGTAGCGCTTGGGACACAGAAGAGAGTCAAGGTCTTATAGTTAATAAGCCATGGTCATTCTCAGCAACAGACACGGCGACCAAATGCCAATATCGAAATTGTACTTGTGGTGATTCAGTGGGCACTTGCATAGGAAGTTATTATAATAATAGTTGTGGGGTGGGTGTATGCTCTGGTACCAAGGATTGTCGCGATTTGAATTGGCGCGAGGTGGCACCGAATTAAAAACAATCTGCAACATTAGATGATCAAAAAATATCCCTAATCGGGGATATTTTTTATTTTAATAGTATTTTTTTCTAATCTATAAAAGGCTTGACAAAAAGCCAGAAGCTGTTAATATATCTATACCTATGCTATAGGTATAATTTATTAGAAGTATAATTATGATGGAAGAAAAAAGGGAAAAAATCATTATTGCCCTGAAGAAATCACGCACCAGTATTGATAAAGTTCTACTGGCTATGGAAAAAATGGATGAGGAACAGTGTTTTGATTTAGTACAGCAAAATTTGGCTGTGGTGGGACTGCTGAAATCAGCCAATATGATGATGCTGGAGAACCATCTGGAGGCCTATATGGGCAAGGTTAAAGCCAGGACAATGGCAGAAAAAAAGAATCTGCAAGCAGTCCGCGACGAAGTGATGCGTATCATAAAAACAGCTCAGAATAAATAATTTAAGCGCTAAAAGATATTAAGTATTATGGAAAAAATGAAAAACTATAAATGGTTGATTGGTCTGGGTGTGGTCATTGGTGGCGGCATTATGTATGCTGGCTTGTCGCTAATTACGCGCAATACCCAAGCGGAAACAAATACTACTAATGAGAAGGGGGTAAAAGTAATGATGGTTAGTGCCAAGCCATTTGCAGCTGAGGGTGAGTATGCCGGATTCGTGCGGGGGATTGATCAGGCTATGGTGACGACAAAAATTAATGGTCGCATCTTGAGTCTGAATAAGCGTGAAGGGGATTGGGTTAGAAAGGGGGAAGTGCTAGCTGTTTTGAGTGCGGATGAGTTGGCGGCACAAACCCAAAGTGCTAGGGATAGTATTGCAGCGCTGCAAAATACGCTGCAGGACACCAAAAAATATTATAGTCAAAAAGTAGATGAAGCTAAGGATAATAACGCAACAAAAGAAGAAGTGCAAAGCGCTAAACGAATGCGTGATTTGCAAATGCAATCGGTTCAAACACAAATTGTTAATGCGCAGGGATCTTTAAAGGTGGCACAAAGCTATGCTGGGGAAACGATTGTGCGAGCGCCTTTTTCTGGGGTAGTGACGCGTGTTTTTCAAGAGGTGGGACAAGTGGTTGGTCCAACGGCACCTATTTGTGAAGTTGCTGACGCGACGCAGCTTTCCGTGGAAATGTTTGTTTCTCAAATGGTAGCGGAGCAATTGAAAAAGGGTGACAAGATTTCTTTGCTTTGCGGGGAAGAAAAAAAGGAATGCCAGGGGATGATTGATGCTATTAGTCCCATTTCAGAGGCGAATGCTCAAAAGTCATTGGTGCGTATTCGTTTTGTAGCCAAGAATCCATTAGTATATCTTGGGCAGTATGTCATAGCCAAATTGGCAATGAGTGATGATTCAATTAAAATAGTTGTTCCAGAGCAAGCTATTATTTCCAAATATAATGAAAAATTTGTTTTTGTGGCGGAGGCAGGCTTGGCTAAGGAGCGCAAAATAGTTACTGGCCAGTCTCATAGCGGTCTAGTGGCTGTGTCGACCGGTCTTGTCGCCGGTGACCAAGTGGTGGTGGAAGGAATGTATACAATTAGAAATAATGATAAGGTAAAAATTCATGAATAATAGTTTTCAAAAAACGACTAAATTAGGCCTGGCTGGCAGATTAACCCATCTTTTTTTGCATAATAAGGTGCTGGCTATGCTGACAATCATTGTTATCGTGGTGTGGGGAGTGTTGTCTTTTATCATCATGCCTAAGCAATATAATCCTGAGATTGTGGCGCCGGCTTTTATGATTACTACGGACTATCCCAATGCGACCAGTGCCGAAGTGTATGAGTTGATTACGCGTCCTATGGAGGATAGCATTTCCGAGTTGACCAAAATTGATGCCATCTCTTCGCAAAGTTTTCCGGGAGGGCGAAGCGTGGTGATTGTGAAATTCGATATCGGTTCTAACCAGGAAAATGCCAAAATATCCCTGAACCAGAAGCTGCAGGATAATGTTAATCTTAAGCCGGCAGGAGC
The DNA here is from genome assembly GCA_041659585.1 of Parcubacteria group bacterium. Lineage (GTDB taxonomy): Bacteria > Patescibacteriota > Minisyncoccia > Moranbacterales > UBA2206 > UBA8518. The sequence goes on from JBAZXY010000064.1 coordinate 4,275, forward strand.
GATGAATTCAGTGGTGCAAGCCATTGATCCAGATGATGTGCCGATTATGGATATCGGACTAACTTCAGAGGTGTATTCGGAAAGTTCTTTGCGTAAGCTGGCGCAAGATATTAGTAATGAACTCAAGCGGATTAATGGCGTCTCTAAGATAGCTATTGTTGGCGGGGAGACGAATAATCTGCATGTCACTCCCAAAAGTGCGGAACTGGCAGTCAGGGGAATTTCTTTAGATGAAATCAGTGGGGCGATTGCCGGAGCGAATAATATTTATACCACAGATACTATTAAAGGTGAGGGGCGGAATGCGATTATCAATATCAATGGCAATATTCAAAGTAAGGAGGAGATTGCTAAATTGATTGTTCGCTCGCAAAATGGGGTGCCAGTGCGCTTGGATGATGTCGCGGATATCACCTATGATGCCGGAGAAATTAATCACTATGTCACTTTGCATAAAAAAGACGTCTCTGGTCAAGCGGTAACGCATATTGCGCTGGCTAAGCTGAAGGGAGTTAATGCTACGACAGTCGCTACTATGGTGGAAAAGAGATTGCAGGAAATTAAAAATTCGATTATTCCTGCTACGGTGGAGGTAGAATTATTGCGCAATGAGGGAAAGACAGCTGGAGATGAGATTGGTAAGTTGACTTTTGATTTGGCTAAGTCTATTGCTATTGTGGCCTTGCTGTTGTTGGTGTTTTTGGGGATGCGCAATTCTTTGGTAGCGAGCATCTCCATTCCTCTTGTGCTTTTGGTGGTATTCGGCCTGGGGCTTCTTTGGGGACAAACCGTGAATCGAATTACGCTCTTTGCTTTGATTCTTTCGCTAGGACTATTGGTGGATGATGCGATTGTGGTGATTGAAAACATCGCCCGCTATTTCCGACTCTATCCGAATGAGGATAAAAAAACAGTGATTGTGGAAGCGGTGAATGAGGTGGGTTCTGCTCTGTCACTCTCGACTATTACTATGGCCTTGGCCTTTATTCCCATGGCTTTTGTGACGGGGATGATGGGGCCGTATATGGGGCCGATTCCTTTCTTTGTGCCAGTATCACTTTTGGTTTCTTTGGTGCTTTCAGTGACTATCAATCCTTTCTTGGCCTATATCTTTACCGCATCTACAATCAAGAAAGAAAAAAGACCCAATATTTTTCTGCGGGCTTTTGCCAAAGTAGAATATTATTATGAAAAGTTGCTAGTCTATCTATTAGCGGAAAAAAAACGCTATCGCAACATGATGCTTTGGATCAGTGTCTTGTTTGTGCTGTCAATTATCCTACCTCTGACGCCGCTAGTGCCCTTTCGCATGTTGCCCAAAGCTGATCGTGACCAGTTCTATGTCTATGTCGATTTGCCTCAAGGTACGCCAGTAGAGAAAACTAGGGAATATGCGGAGCATATCAGCAGTATGTTATTGGGAGAAAATGAAGTAGAGGCCGTAGAAGATTTTGTGGGGATTGCTCCGGTAGTGGATTTTAACGGATTATTCCGAGGCAGTAATATGCGCGTCTATGAACAACAAGCCACATTGCGTATAAATTTAACTCCGCATGAGGAAAGGATCGTGTCATCAGAAGAAATTGCCCGTAATTTCAGAGAAATGGTGGGGGAATATATTGCTAGTAATCCTGGCTTGCAAGTGAGTGTTGTTGAGGATCCACCGGGGCCTCCAGTGCTAGCTACTTTCTTATTGAAAATCAAAGGAGAAGATGCACAGGTGCGAGATGCTATTGCCATGGATATGTCCCGGCAAGTGGAAAACATTAAGGGTGTGGTGGATATTGATATTTCTAATCCTGACCCGGCTTTAAATTATACCTATCGGATCAACACTCAGAAAGCCCAATTGCTAGGCGTTTCACCACAAGCCATTGCCTCGACTTTGCGCACGGCCATCTCTGGCGCGCCAGTGGGCATCTATCATGCGGATGAAAAAAACAAAAATTATTCTGAGCAAGAATATATTATCGTGCGCTTAAATCAGGCTGATCGCAATAGCCTTAGTATTTTGGAATCACTTTCTGTTATCGCTCAGTCAGGAGTGGCTGTGCCATTGCGCGAAGTGTTGGAGGCTTCTGACCAAACATTCGATATGCCGATTGTTTCCGATGAGAGACAGAAAACCACATATGTTTCCGGAGAGATGGAGAATCGCAGCGTGGTGTATGCGGTGATTGATTTGTTGAAAAATTTGAGGAACTATCAAATTAATGATAGGGAAAGCAAATTGATACAATGGTCATTATTAGGAGCGACCTATCAAGACTTGGCTAGCGGTCAGGAATATACCATTCAAATTGATGGTGAATGGAAACTGACCCTGGAAGTCTTTCGAGATTTGGGCATTGCTATGGCTATTGCTATTTTTGCTATCTATTTTGTACTGGCTACTAAAGTGGGCTCCTTGAACGTGCCACTGCTCATCATGGTCAGTATTCCCTTAGGGATGATCGGGGTTTTCCCTGGTTTTGCCGCCTTATTTCTTATTAAAGGGACCTATTTCAATGCCACCAGTATGATCGGGGTGATTGCTTTGGCGGGACTGTCAGTGAAAAATTCCGTTATTTTTCTCGAGTATTTGGAGCCGTTGCGGGAAAAGGGAATGCCGCTTGCCAAAGCCTTGGTAGAAACCGGACGCATCAGACTCTTGCCGATTGTCCTAACCTCTCTCACGGCCATTTTGGGGTCACTGACCATCATTTCTGATCCGGTGTGGGAAGGTTTGGCTTGGGCACTTATCTTTGGTCTGACGATGTCCACCTTCCTAACGCTAATTGTTTTTCCAATTGTCTATTATGCAGTGGAGAGAAAAAAATGGTAGAGATATATCGATAAGACATGAGCGATAGGGGAAGGCATGCTATAATAAAAACATAATTATTGGCAAAAACAATTATGAAAGAAGAAAATACAAAATATTATCGTTTGCCGGTGGATCATTGGCATATCGTGCGCGCCACGTATTTGATCGGTGGAATATTTA
>JBAZXY010000065.1:0-7138 GCA_041659585.1 Parcubacteria group bacterium
CCGTTTTGACGCGGGGAGTGAGTTATTTGTTTTGAATGCGCATCTGGGAGAATTTTGTGAAGCTTCGGTGGATATGTTGGCAGTGGCGCAAAAATCCGTGCAATATTTTGAGGAGAGTGGGGGTTTGTTTGATCCGCGTATTTTGGATAATCTGGAAAAAATCGGTTATGCGAAAAGTTTTTCAGAAAATAATTTTATGGATAATTCAGCTGCTGTGGTTGAGGGAATGTCAGGACAAGACTTGGCGCAAGATTTGATTGTGCGGGGAACGCAGTTGAAATTTTTGCGGCGGATGGATTTTTCCGGGATTGCCAAAGGATATATTAGTGATAGGGTAGTAGATTTCCTACGTGAAAAAGGATGCAAGGATTTCTTAGTCGATTCGGGTGGAGATATGTTTGCATCAGGAAAAAATCATCTTGGTGACAGCTGGGGGATTTCTTTGGAGGGTGGAAAGGATGAAAATGAGATTCTTTTGGAACTTTCTTCTGAAGCAGTGGCCACCAGCGGCAATGTGCGTCGGCAATGGCAGCGGGGCGAGAAAAGGTTTCATCACTTGGTGAATCCGCACAATGTCACTGATTTTTCTTTTGCTTTGCAGTCAGTGACTGTGGTAGAATCAACAGTAGAAAGAGCGGACGTGATGGCAAAGGTGCTCTTCCTATTGGGATTAGAAAAAGGATTGAAGCTAGCGGAAGAAAAAAGAATGAGAGCTATTTTTCTGCAACCGGATGGAGAGATTATAAAAACTAAATATGTGGAAAAAATATGAAAGGAAATATGTTTGTCTTTGGCGGAAAAAATAAATTTATCTTAGCTGGTTTTATCCTCACCGCCTTTTTTTGGACCAGTTATAACGTCTTAGCACAAAATGAAAATACATTGGACTATGGTAATAGTGTAGTGGTGGATAATGATTTGGATGGATTGACGGATGTGGGGGAAAAACAAATCTACCAAACCGATCCGCAAAATCCGGATTCAGACGGAGATGGTTTTTTGGATGGAACGGAAGTGATTAAAAATACCAATCCAGTAGATGCAACATCTCCGGTGGCTACGAAGATTGTCAGTACGCAAGAAAGCGTAGTGGTTAAAGAGGTGCCTTGGGCATGGTATAGCTCCCGGGCGATGGGTTTAATGGGTTATTTTTTGTTGTGGTGGGTGATGTTTTTGGGCTTGGCGATTCGCACGCCTATTTTGAATAAATTATTGAAGCCCATTTTTTCTTTGGAAGTACATCGGTGGTTGTCAGTGCAGGCGTTGTTTTTTGCTCTTTTTCATGCTCTAGTTTTGCTGGGGGATAAGTTTCTTCAATTGCATATCTTGGATTTGTTTATGCCTTTTTATAGTCAAGCATATAGCAATGAAATTACTTTAGGCATCTTGGGATTCTATTTGATGATCATGTTGATTGTCACCTCGTATTTTAGAAAACTACTGTCTTTCCGATTGTGGCGCACCATCCATTTTTTGAATATCGTATTGTTTGTGCTGGTGACCATTCATGCTATGGCTATCGGCACTGATCTCAAGCAGGGATTGCTCTTGCGCGACATTTTTTTGGGCGCCAACATTTGGTTGGTTTTCATCATAGTGGTGAATTTGTCGGTACGACTAAAAAATGCCTTCTTTGCTCAAAAATCTTTACAGTAGGCTAGTTTTCTTTTGTATGCCAAGAGAAAGTTGGTATTTATATAACAAATATTACAGTGTGCCATTTTTCTTTTCCCCAAAAGAAAAGTGGTAAAAAAGAAAACTACCGCAAGGCTACATTCCAAGACAAATTATCAACTTATGCGCTAAAATTCCCGAAAATGCTAAAAAAGAAAACTAGTAGGAAATTTTTTAACGCACACAAGTTTCAATTTGTAGCTTGCTATTCCGCTAGTGCGGGGATTTAAAAATTGAGTAATTCAAAACTTAAAGTTATATTTTCTTAACCAAATACGTATCGCGCAATGTGTAGCCGTTCTTGCGATAGTAGTGGCGCACGCCTACGCCGGAAATGACGGCGATTTTTTGCAAACCAAACTCTTCTTTGGTGATGCATTCCGCTTCCAAGAGCAGTTTTTTCCCCAGGCCGATGTGCTGAGGGGAGTTCGCATCTTGCGTATCAATTTTATTTAATTTGCCATAGGTGTGCACCTCACGAATAAGAGCCGCGTTGCGGAGCGCTGGAATAAAATGGTCGACATTGTGATTGTCAGGGATGCGCAGGCGCAGCAAGGCAAAAAGTTTCTTTTTATTAGCGGACACATATTGTAAAAAGATTTCTGTCCCATTGGAAGCGGCATAGTCAATGCGATCCAGGATAATTTCTTCTCCGATAGTATAGTCGGATTTGACTTCGCGACAACGGATGCAGGGGCAGTGAGAACGGTCGGCAATCATTTGGCGCAGGTTGGAAATGACCGGTCCGGCTTCAATGGAGGAGGTGGGCACGTCGCGCACTAGCCGAGCGATGCGCACATAGGGCGGGATGAGATTATTTTTCACGCGCAGAATAAAAGTTTCAAATTCTTGGTCGCCCAGAGGGGCATAATTTCCTTTTTTCCACATCGCATGGAGTTTCGTATTTTTGGTCACCACAGTTGGATAGATTTTTAGCATATCCGGTTGGAAGCTTGGATTAGAAAAAAGCTCTGCAAACATTTGATAGTCCCGCTCGAGATTGGAACCGGGGAGTCCGGGCATCATGTGATAGTTGATTTTGAAACCAGCATCTTTCAAAAGCGCCGTAGCTTCAATAGTTTTTTGAATGGTGTGGCCGCGCTTATTTATTTTGAGCACATCATCAAAAATAGATTGCACCCCCAATTCCACTCGGGTGCACCCCAGTTTTCGGAAATTCACAATCTCCCGAGTATCAATATAATCCGGGCGGGTTTCCAGGGTGAGGCCGATAACGCGACAGGGAGCAGTCTCATTTTTTTTCTGTGCCAGACGCAACTTCTCATCCAGTGACTGGATAGATTTTTTCGGGGTATGTTTTTTTGAAGCGTAGGCATATTCGTTGCAGGCTTGAAAGCATTCAGTGATAAATTTCTGCTGATAATTTATGGGTAAATAGGAAAAAGTGCCGCCCATCACAATCAATTCCACTTTGTCGATGGCGTGGCCATTGAGTTCCAGAGCGCGCAAACGATTTTGTACTTGTCGCCTGGGGTTAAATTTGGCCGCTATAGCGCGCATCACTGCCGGTTCGTTAGAAAGGTAGCTTTTGGGCATGGCGGCCTCAGTGGGGCAATAAATGCACTGGCCGGGGCAAGGATAGCTCTTGGTCAGCACCGCCACCACGGCCACACCGGATTCAGTGCGGATTTTCTTACTCTGAAGCCTTTTTTCAAAAGCCAGGCTGCGCGGAATCTCTTTCCGGGCGACCAATTTTTCGTAGTGTTCGCGCATGTCGGCGTTGGTGGGGGGTTGCACACCCAGCTTTTTGCAGATATCTTTCTTGAGACGCAAAAAATCGGAAGAAGTTGAAGCTTCTTCCGCCAGAGCCATTTTTATAAAGTCATCATAAATCTTTTTCATATCTTAGTAATTGTTCAATGTCTCATGCTGAGTTGAATTTCGGGATTTCAGCCAGTAAGCCATTTTATGGCGGTGAGATGTTGAACAGTTACTTATAGCCTAATGGATGTGGGGGAAATAGGCAAGGAGAAGAAGATCACATGTATTTTTGTTACATTTATAACAAATTAACATAAATTCTACAGATATTATATTTTTATTTTACAATACCTATTTTTTTAATTAGCCTAATGACAAGAATGAGATGGTTCCTTGTCAATTTAATAAAGTATCATTTAATGAATTCACCTTGACAAATCATTTTATTTTGCTAGAGTATGTTGTTGAGATGGTTCGTTAACAATTAAAATAGATTAAATAAATCAAATATACAAGGAGGTGAGGGATGGTATCTATAAAGCGGTTATTTGAAATTTCATTTGTCATTCTTTTATTATCTTCTTGTGCGAAACAGGATGGCTCGGTAAGTTATGATTGTAATATGTATGACAAAACACCAATGCCGGCATGGGTCAAAAATGGTGGCAACCACAACACGAACGAATTCGAAGGAGTGGGCGTAGCTCATAAAAACAAGAGAGGCATGCAGGATCAAATTGATGCTGCATATGATGCGGCAGTCGAGCAGATGTCTCGATCAATTGAAGCTTTGGTGGAGATATCAATAACAAAACACGAAGAATATCAGGATGGTAATCTGGTGGGTGAAGAAGTCAAGCAAAATAGTCGTCATTATACTAATGTGCTTTTACGAGGTGTTTCCAGAAAGGCGCAATGGATAGACGAGGATTCCTGCACCTTATGGATCTTGGTTAGTGTAGACAAAGTGAAAATCGAGCGTATGCTTGCAAAACGTTTGTTTGATAACGCTGAAGATTATTACAACTCGGCTTTGAAATCGGATAATAATGGGGAAAAGGTCGACAAGCTAAACTTGGCTATAAAAACCATCAAGTTGGTAAATTTCGATATTTTGACCTCTGATTTGTCCCAAAACGGATTTGAATTTTATTCATCGAAGTATATATCTGTCCGCGATAAAGTTATCAACGAGATAATAGCGAAGAGTAACTATATCTACGATAATACATGGCAAATTCTTAATAGGGCTAAGTCTTCAATGAATAACCTTTTTGAGGTGGAGAGACTCCTAAGGGAAGTTAGTAAAAATGTTGGCGAGCTGGAGCGAGAAAAATATTGTCCTAGAGATCTTGGAAGTCTCAAGGAGGAGCTAAAAAATATAGTGCAGACTTACAACAGTAGGGTCAATTTCATAAGATCTCTAAGGATTGGGATGTCGGTTAATGAAGTGCGTGCACTATATGGCGAACCTCAGGTTGAAGAGGAGGAGAGAGTATTCTTTTCTCCTAATAAGGGATTTTTGTATGGCTCTTATTGGTTAATATTCAAATATAATGATAAACTTGATTGTGTTATGAATGCTGATGAGGTCACTTCTATTAGTAGTGACAAGCTTTATGATTGTGAAAGGCTTAAGGAAAAAGGTGTTAGGTTGGTTAAAGATTAAACTCATGGAGGTGTATTATGAAAAGCAAGGCTTTACTGGCTTCACTGATTGGCATCGGGATGTTCTCTTTGGTTGAAATGGGGTGCGCTCAATGCAATTTCCCCGATAATGCGAGTGAGGCGGCGCCGGCATGGGTGTGTTCGGATGAAAATCCGGAATCGGTTGCCGTAGAAGGTTACAGGTACTTGGCGACTGGGTCTGCCAGGACATCAAGGATCGGAGCGTATTATGATCGTGATCAGGCGGCAGTGAATGCCCGCAACAGGTTGGCAATGAGACTGGATGTTCAAGTGACAAAAGAATCAAAGAACTTTTTAGCTGCTTACGGGGTTGAACAAGATGTGGTTGACCAGTATAATACGACCACTTCGATTCAATTTGCTCATGTCAGGCTGCAGGATTGCCCGATTCTGGCAACTGCGCAAAGCGCGAAGGGGGATCTTTACGTGCTGATTGGCGTGAGTAATGTGAATGGCCGAGAAATGGCTGCCTCAGCACTGGCATCAAGCTTCAAAAACAACCGTGCTGAATTACAGCGTAAACTTGGTGAAAAGGAATTCGATAAGTTGCAATTGAAAATCTCTGAAATTGAAAAAAACCCTGACCAGATGGATAGCGTCAAATACAAAGAAGAGCCGGGAACGGAATACTTTCGCGATCCTAAAACCAAGGAGCTGGTCAAGCTGGTTCCTGATTCAGAAAAAAAGAAGGAATAAGACCATGTTTAAATACCTAATAGCTAGTTCTTTGTTCTTGGTGCTAGCCGGATGCGCGAGCAATTCTGCGCCGATCCATCATGAAGTTCGAATTATCGAAAAAGAAAGAATCGTGCAGTTAGAAAAACAGCTGCCTCAAGAGGAGGAAGATGCATCGGACCATGAAATAAGATCAAGCTTCGGAAATCCCGAAGCAGATTATCTTCGTAAGAATGCAGAAAGATCATTCAATGGAATCAAGGTAAGGCCTTGATTCCATCAATGCCGAAGGGGTTGTACCCTTCGGCATTTTTTATTTTTTACAAACGTTGCGGAATAGTTGAACTTTCCGATGAACTTTGCTATACTGCTTCCGTATGAAAAAAAGAACAGTCGACAAGATCATCGGGCAAACCGAGGCGGGTTATGACCAGATGGCGGAAAAATTTTCCGGCACCCGTTCTTTTTTTTGGCCGGATTTGGATTTTATTAAGAATTATATTAAAGAGGGTGATAGGGTTTTGGATTTTGGCTGTGGCAATGGGCGGTTGCTGGAAATTTTGCAAGAAAAGAAGATGCAATATTATGGAGTGGATGTCTCGCAAAGGCTGATTGCTCTAGCTCAGGCCAAATATCCTCAATGGGCGCCCAATTTTTCCAAAATTCCTGGCCAAGCGACATTGGACTTTGTCGATGATTTTTTTGACGCCGTGGTATCGATCGCCGTGTTTCATCATTTTCCGGATAAAGATTTCCGTTTGGCGATGGCGCAGGAATTGGCTCGGGTCACCAAGCCCGGCGGTATGGTGGTAGTGACGGTGTGGAATTTGTGGCAAGAAAAATACAAAAAACACATCTGGAAAAATAGGTGGCGCAAATTGCTGGGAAGAAGCCGGTTGGACTGGCTGGATTGTGAAATCCCTTTCAAAAATAATACCGGAGAAACATTTCGGCGCTTCCATCATGCTTACACACTGGAAGAGATGAGGAAAATATTTGCAGCTGCCGGCTTTGCCGTGCAGGAGGCACGGATAGTGAATAATAAAAATTTAGTGCTAATTGGCAAAAAGATACTTGCCCCGCACTAAACTTTCGATGTAGAATAATTTATCGAAGTTAGTTGAGGGGTGGCAATAGAATAATTTTTTAATACACTTTCTGTTTCATTAAGATTTAATAATATCGAAAGTTTAGTGCGAGGTGAAAAAGAAAAAAATTAGAGCTCTAGTCCTATTTTCCGGCGGACTGGATTCCATTCTGGCGGTGAAAGTGTTGGAAAAACAAGGTATTGAGGTGCTAGCAGTGTCCTACGTTAGTCATTTTTTTAATGATCAAAAAGCTAAAATTAGTGCCGAAAAAAACCATATCCATTTGCGTT
>JBAZXY010000066.1:0-7092 GCA_041659585.1 Parcubacteria group bacterium
TTTTCGCCACGGTCGCAATCTTAAATACACTCTTAGCCATGGCATGACCTATGGCCATATGCCTAGTGTCCATTCAGCCCTGATGATTTCTCTAGTCACTTCAGTGGGACATTATGCGGGTCTTGATTCCGGCGCCTTTGCTATTGCCCTAGTAATGGCCATTCTGACAATCGACGACGCCACCCGACTGCGCGTATACATGGGCGAACATAGCCGCTATATCAACATGCTGATCGACAAAACTGATGCCACTGAACAAGACTATCCCCGCCTCAAAGAACGGATGGGTCATAAGCCGATGGAAGCTTTGGCTGGTGGAATTTTGGGATTTGTTTTGACAGTGCTGCTTATTAGTATTCTTTAGAATTAAAATCGATCCCCTAAAAAGAAGGCGGTGCCATTGGGCACCGCCTTCTTTTTTTGTGTTCTTGAAAAAATTTCTCGATTAATACTGCCCCCAATATATACGATACCATCGTATATTATTCCCTTAATCGGTCTAACTATACCTAGATTATACCTATTTTTTATTTCTCCGATAGCACCCAAAGCTTTTTAAACATCTCGCGCATATTATACGCCAGCGCATAATCATGCATTTCCACCAGATAGAATGGGTGCTGCCGCGTATTAATCATTATTAAATAGTCCCCAGCCACCCAAATACTGGCGGTAAAATTGAGCCCCTCCATGAAGCGCGTACTTCTCTTATCTTTAAAATATTTCTTGGCTTGTTTTTTCTCAATTTCTGATACATTGGTAAAAATTTGCCCGCGGAAATTTTTAGCTTGCGGTATTTCCCAGGTAGCATCAATCCATTTCTCATAATTTTCTACAAAGCTATGATCCTGAAAGCCCCACCAAATTCCGTCAGACTCAACAACTGCCTTAGACCACTTAACCATATTATCAAAAAGAAATTTTTCCAAATCATTTTCTTCGATAAAAACAATCTTGGGAACGGGGTATAATTTTTCAGCCGTAATCAAGTTCAATTCCCCGATAGCCTTTTTTATCAAAACTTCTTTGTCCTTCACCTCTCTGCGCATTTGCTCCAAGATATTTTCTAAAGTGCTAGGTGGCAAAGGCGCATAATGCAACGCCTTAGAACTAATATCCTCAGCGATAATACCTTTTGCTAATAGATTTCCTGCAACATTATATAAAGTTGCACGATTGAGCTTGGTAATTTTAGCTAAAGTAGACGGTTTCGTTTTCCCACTTTTAAACAAAGCCAAATAGACCTTAATTTCCTTATCATTTAATCCTAGATTTTTCAAAATTTGTCGAATAGCCATACATACTATTATACTCTGTTGTTGAAATGTTGTCAACAATTGTTCGACAAACATTGACAAATTATTAATTTTACCCTACATTGAATTGATGTAGTTTTTAACTGCAGGGCACATTAACAACATAAGCACATACGAGGAGGAATATGCTATGCGAAAATTACCAAATCCCGTTACTTACTCACTAGAAATGAAGTTTATGCCTTGGGGAAAGCTTTTAGCTGGCGTATTATTAGAAGTTATCAAGAGGGTGCCACGCAATGGATCAGTGATTGATCTTATGTGCGGACCTGGATTTCTTTTGGATATGATTCGGAATCATCGACCTGACCTCGCTCTGACTGGTGTTGATATTGACTACCAATATATTCGTTATGCAAGCAAAAAAAATCCGGGTATTCAATACAAGCAAGCGAATGTTTTAAGCAACAACTACCACGGCATATTTGATTGTGTTATTTGTACAGGAAGTATGCATCACTTACCCTATGAAACACAGCCTCTGCTTTTTGATAAAATGAGTAGCCTCATTAGCAAAAATGGGCTGTGCATTTGCGCCGACCCATGCATCAGTGAATATACCAATGAATTGGATCGACAGTTAGCGGCGGCGGAGCTGGGATATGAATATCTAAAAGCGGTATTACATACCCAAGCACCGCTTTCAATCATTGATGCGACGCTAAATATATCGCACAATGATGTATTAGCAGACGGGGAATATAAAAATTCCTTATCTCAAATGACCAAAATGGCTAGCCAATTTTTTGGACATATTGAGATTAACAAGATTTGGCCAAATTCTTATTCTAGCTATGGCGATTATTACATTGTGTGCCACGATTAGCTAAAAATGTAAAAAAACATTACCATTTACCAAGGAGAAGCACTTATGAAGAAAATTATTCCGTTGTATCCACTGACTATCGCTTTTTGTCTTATCTCATTCAATGTATTAGCAGCTGACATCAATGGAAACATTGAACATCGCAACACTATTATTGACAAAAAATCTTCCCAGCAACTAAATTTCTATGGATCCAGTTTAACTGACGGAAGCACACTCGGCGTCTCCGGCGTTGCGAGTGTCAGCAAGGATTATTCCGAAACCTATCTCGGGCCAATCTGGGCACCTGCTCCATGGATCTCGCTCGAAGCCAGCATTGGACTTCAGCAAATCGAAAATGGATCACCGCTGAGATATGCGGTGGCTGGTTGGATTGGAAATTCAATCGGTTCGTTATATTACACCAGGGAGATGGGCGCTAGCAATGAAGACTGGTGGGAGAAGTTTCGAGTGTTTGCCAATATGGGCAACATAGCCCAAATTGGCGCTGTCTATGAAAAAGGATGTGACTGGGGGCCAATAATTGAAATCCCAATTGCGTCCTCTAAATTTAAAGTTCGAGCAGTGTGGTATCCCAAACCCGATGTTATGCAACTCAGTCTATTTTTTAATTTCTAGACTACTATCCTGAACCCAAACAAAGGCGGCGCCAAATGGCACCGCCTTCTTTTTTTGTATTCATAAAGAATATGTTTATTTCATCTTTTCCAATTCATCCAAAATCAACGCGCGATCATTCCAGGGGATTTTTTGGTCCTCCACCACAATGTTTGTAATAATTTGTGCCGTATCTTTGTGAGACAACTCATTAGAATCCGCCAAGCTATTTAACTCATACTATCTTGCAAATAAAAAAAAGCCCGTGGTGTTCAATGAATCCACTGACGGCTTTTTCCTTATGCAAAATTGCTTTGCTTTAAGGGGTTACATAATCGTGAAAACGCTCCTTGGGCTTGTCGGGTCGAGTTTGGAACATCTTCCAGTTGAATTTTTCCGAGGAAGCATTATACTCCTTTACCAGATTATTCCGCTGTGAGGCGATGGCAATCAAATCCTCCCTGGCCTGTTGACGCTCCTTGTTATACTGCATCGAGATGTGCGGTGGCCACTTTGCCATATCCTCGCCGTAACCTTTATATTGCTCGTCCACGCTTTTGGTGCGAGCTTCAAAAAGGTTGATGTCTTTATCCATCTTTTCGATGTTGTTGGCTTGATTAATGAACCACTCGTATTTGGTGAGTGCTGCCTTGGCGCCGAATTCATCCTGGGCAACCTTGGCTGCTTCGCCAAACCATCCGAAAACGTACCCGAGTCCACCGATAAGCACGCTCAAGGTAAACATTGCCAATATCACTTTAACTCCGATTGTCATCGGACCCTGATTTGCTGCTTTTTCATAACCTTTCCAACTTTGTCCACTCATTGCCTTATCCTCCATCTGAAATTATTATTGTTATTACGGATTTACCTTCGGAGTTGCTTGCTTTGTTACTGGTGGGACTACGGGCGAGGGAGATGATGCTGGAGCATCTGCCTTTTTAGGCATGTTTGCATTCTTTAATTGCTCCTCTTGCGCTTTTTGCCACTTCAATGCTTCTTCCTGAACTTTGTAAAGTCCAGTGATCTTGTCAATCGGATTATCCAAATCAATCGGATAATCCGTCAATAAATAACCCAACCCGCCGGCGGTTCCCCATTGGTGATAACGACCCATTGGATCAAACCAGAAGATATATGGATCAGATTCACCGTATGTTCCATCGGGCTGAAGGAGCTCATCTGTTTCATAGGTATATGTAGGGTTGGTAGCCCTTGGAATGCCGGATGATGGAAACCATCCGTCATTACCACTGACTGCTGCATGCCTTGGTTCAAGTCTTTTCCCCGAACTGGTAACCTTGTTGCGAATCGGCATCCTCTTGATAATGTTGCCGTCCAGAGAAATGAGATGTATCCACATAACTTTAGTCGGATTAGTGGTTACTTTAATTCTGTCATTTATGTTTTGTTGTTCGACGGTCATGCCTTGAGAGTTTTTGGGGATGTGATTCGCCCGAACCTGTTCAGCGCCGCTACTTGATTGTTGCTGGGTTGTTTCATTACAACCCGTAATGTTTATGCAAAATGCACAAATACAGACCAACGTTAAAATACGACCAATTTTTTTCGACATCGTTCTTCCTCCTTGATAATGATGAATGGGTTAACCAGCCTTTGATTGAAATTCTACGATTTATGTATATTTTTTTGAAGAGATTTTACCTCTTATTTTTTAAGGTTCAACGTATTATATTAGCATAAGATTAAGGTTGTGTCAATACCTCTTAAATGTCAAAGTTTAGTAGAAATGTCATGGGGGTCTTTAGGGACACCGCGGGGAATTCTTGCCACGACTATTTGAACAGCTAAAACACTGCTTTAGCCGTTCAACTTGGCTAATTCTTCCAAAATCACCGCTCGATCATTCCAGGGGATTTTTTGGTCACCTATTACCATCGTTTCTTCGGCGCCCATGCCAGTGACAGCAATCAGGTCATCCGATTGCGCCAATTGCAAAGCTTTGGCAATAGCCGCCCGGCGATCGGGAATAATCCAAAAGCTCTCGTTTTCTTTCTTGTTTTTTATCCCCGCCACAATGTCAGCAATAATCTGCTTGGGGTCTTCGTGAAACACGTCATCATTAGTAACCACCACAAAATCTGCGTAACGCGCCACAATCTCTCCAATGATTGGCCGCTTGCCACGATCCCGCTCCCCGCAAGCACCAAACACCGCAATAACGCGGGCGGTCGGTTTTTTTATTTTCGCCAGCAAGGCATAGAGCTTTTCCAAAGCATCAGGAGTCAAAGCAAAGTCCACTAAAATATTCAGTCCCCTGTCATTGGGCACATACTCCATCCGTCCCGGCACGCCGCTGATTTTTGCCAGAGCACTGGCGCAAGCGGCCAAATCAATATTTTCCGCCACACCCACGCTAATGGCCGCCAACGCATTTTCAATATTAAAATCCCCGATTAGGCGCAAGGAAAATTCTTGTCCTTTGACGACAAAAGCAGACTTATCAATCCCCAATTCAATATGCTCTGCCCAAACATCAGCCTGCTTGTTCTTCAGGCTATAGGTCATTTTTTGATTATTTGCATATTGCAAAAACTCTTCCGGGTTGATCATATCCGCATTCACAATGGCAATTTGAGTTTGATGAAAAAGCTTCGCCTTTGCTTGGCGATATTTTTCCATCGTTTTATGATAGTCCAAATGTTCCCGCGTCACGTTCGTGATAACCGCCGTTTTATAATCCACGCCCCACACCCGCTGCTGGTCCAAGGCATGCGAAGAGGTTTCCAATATCAAATATTCACATCCAACCTCCACGGCCTGACGGGCAAAACGCTGCACCGCAAAAGAAGAAAGAGTGGTGAAATGGGAAAGGTTTTTTTGTTCCACTCCGTTGATGCGAAAATTGATAGTGGAGGCCATGGCTACTTTTTTACCAGCCTCTTCCAAAATTCTGGTCACCATCTGACAAGTGGTGGTTTTGCCATCCGTACCCGTGATGCCGATGACTATCAGTCTACGCGTAGGCCAGCCAAACCAAACATTCGCCCAAATCGCTTGGCACAGATGATAGATGTTTTTAAGTGACTGCGGGATTAACTTTTTCATAATCCTATCTTACCATATTATCTATTTTTTGAATAAAAAAAGCCTAGTCGAATTCTATAGATTTAACTAGGCTTTTTGAAGTACATACTCCGCTTCAGCAAGAACCAGAATCAGCTCTTCAAGCATATCTTCAATAATCGGCTTATATTCCTCATACTGATCCATAGCTTTAAGTGCCATTGGGACAATAAACCTCCAGGTTTCTTCAATCTGACGACTGAGGCGCTCTTTGGTAAAGAATGCGTTTATACCAAGATTTTTAGCCATATTTCTCAAATTATGCAGCCTGTCAGCTAACTTTATCAGGGCTGAAAAAATAAAGTCTGCAATTCTTAGGAAATAAATAACATCAGAAGTTTTATCATCCCGACTCAGAACCCAGACAAACAATGCAACCAAATCACCGAAGCAATATTCGATATCATGCAGAGCATTCCAGCTGACATCTTCTAGATCATCATGATTAAATGCTGCCGACAAGATATTATCCAAGTCTTCGATACTGATGAGCTTTCCAATTACACCGGCTCTAGCCATGTGATAGATAAGAATTTGTGCCAGCCGATAAGAATGCATGAAAACATCCCTTTCATCTTTGGTTTTCAAAGTCTTAAGAAGTTGATAGGCGAACTTTTGTGCTGCTAAGGTTTTTTTAAGGCCTTTTTTCTCACAAAACCTACTCACATCTATTTGATGCCAAGGCATCTTTTCTTGAAAGAAAAAATTACAATCTTTCTCCCGGGACAGCAATCTCTTCACTCGTCTCTGTTCTTGTTTTCTTCTCACGGACGCAGCCGCAAAAAAAGACTCTATTTTTGCCATGACTACCTCCTTTTTTGTTGAAAAGTTATTGAAAATTTAAAGAACCTCGTGGACTTATTACCCTAGCAGGTTTTTTAAAAAAACGCAAGTACTCGTGGCCTGCTTATTGGGCGCAAGAACTGGTATCTATGAAGCCACAAAGCAATTTTACTATTATAAAAAGCTTTTTATTTTCTGAATCATTCGATAACTCCAATATCTTGGCGCATTAATTATTATATCGTATGCCCCCGGAAATTTGATTGTCTGTGTCTGGGGTGAAAAACTTTGTTTAAATCGTGTGATTCCCTCCCAATTATTTTCACTCATATTGGTTTTTACACCACCAAAGGCATATTCAATAGCGCCATTTTTTTTAGCATCCTTAATTTGTCTCCATTGTAAAAGATAGGGTGCCATCACATTACGAAAGCGGTCATCTGAGGCGCCATGTAAATAGGTTACGGTTTTATTGAAAAATAT
>JBAZXY010000067.1:0-7059 GCA_041659585.1 Parcubacteria group bacterium
TTATTGTTCTTAACCATTTCTTCCATCTATCCGCTAAATAAATTTCTTTCCCCTACCTTGCTTTACCTTCTTACAATCAGAAATATTCCTGTCAAATAATTTCATCTCCACATACGATGCGTCCGCTACTGAAATAAGCCTTCCCATAAAAAACATCCCGAGTGTTCGGGATGTTTTTCGCCTAGCACTCTCGAGACTAAGTCTCTGAGCCTAAGACAAGGAATACCTTGCCTTGTTTTTTTTGATTCTGCTTTCGCAGTGCTCCGCTCTGAACGGATTGTTCTTTTGTTTTTATTTTTGTTTTTGTTTTTACCCCCAACCCAATACTTAGTAGCTCTACTAAGAATTGAATTGGGGATTAAAAAATAAAAAAACGGTGTAAAAAAATTCACCCGCTTTTTCTAAAGCTTTTGCAAGCCTTATACACCTATTCTACACTATCTAATCACTAAAGTCAATCTGAAGCACTTTTATTTTTTTCTTAACTGCAGCAAAGGCAATGTTTATGGGTTATTTTTTCCATTGAATACTTGCCATAATATCCGCTATTTCCATTTCCATCTCCCGCTCACTATTTAGGGGTCCGGAAAAAGAAATTTCAATTAAATATTTATTATGCCCAATAAAGATAGTTTTTTCAAACCTATTCTCCTCTCTAGAAATAAAGGCAGTTCCAGTCATCCCACCTAAAACAAATTTGCTTTCGCTATACCTGGCAGTCAACTTTTTACGTAAATTATAACTAGCCACCTCCGTCAAGTCACGCCCAATCATATCATCCACTGTCAATGCTATTTTCTTAAATTGATCCCCCATTTGAGATAATAGAGCTCTCTCTAAAATACCCTTATCTCCTGCAACATCTTTTTCTTGAAAATTAACATGATAGGTTGGATGATAATGGAAAGAAAAATATATGCCCTCGAATCTCTCAAAGGGAGCATTAGTCAAATCCTCTTTCGTACTTGGCTGAACTTTAATCTCGCCGGAAACCGGCCTTTGAAAAAGATTATCATAAAAAAAATATAGAAGCATGCCTGCTACAACCGTTACAGAAGCCATCACATTGACATAGAAAATCAGCTTTTTTTTAGCGTTAACTAAATTTTCCCCACTAAGCATATTTTAATTATTATTTTTTTATTTTCCTAAATCCTACTTTCTCTTTTTTATAAGCCATCCAACAATCGCGTACACACTCAACAAGAAAATTATTCCCACACCAACACCCGTTACCACCGGGAAAAAGAAAAAATCATCCTCCATCACCATAAAATCATCCCGGCCATCATAGCGATATTGAATCACTAGTTTATATTTGCCAGGAAAAAAGGCCATTGACCTAGTCATCAAATCAACAGGGAGAACACGCGAAGACCCTGGCAAAATAATACCTGATTCCACATTGATTATTCCGCGTTCAATTTCTCGCCCCCAAGGGTCCAGTACGCTCACAAACCCCCTAGGCGTCACATGCACATTACCGGTATTCTCAAAATATAATCGCAATTTCTTTGGCAAAGAAAAGAAGGCTGTTTCTTTTCCTTCTTTCCTGATCCCTAAAGCATATATTTCACCCCCTGTTTTACGCAAGAAAATAAGCGAGGTTACTTTGGAATTTAACTTTATATCCGCTACTGCACTCTCCCCTCCATTAGTAATATTTTCTACACTCGCTACAAGCATTCCATAATGCCCGCCGGGAGAAAGATCATTCTTGTTGATTATTTTCACTGTTGCTGATCTTTTTTCTCCGCTTGCCAAAGTCACAGCACTATCACTCAGCTCCACCCAGGAAGCTAGATTATATTTATTAGCTAAGCTTTTCTCAGACCCCAAGAACAAAATTCCACCAGTCTCATCTAAGGATCCAAAATCAGCTACCGAAAAGGTTATTTGCACAGATGAAGCTGAATTATTTTCCACTGTCACTGGAAAACTTTCCTCCTGTTTATCTTCGGCGAGGTCAATTTCTCTTAAAAAAGGCGTAATAGAAACCCCTTTAGATTGATTATCTAACTCAGCTGCCCAAATATTTTTAGCACCTGCAAAAAAAATAACTAAGGCAAAAAATAACAGCCTTATTTTTCCTATTCTTATCATAAAATTGTTTTTCACTTTATTCTCCATTAATTATACACCATCCACTCCTATTCCCAAAGAAAAAACCTTTGCTTACGCAAAGGTTTTTTTGAAATATAAAACTGCTTTTACTACCTAGAATCTTCCAGCAGAAATAACAGTTAATGTATCTGTGTAATCATTCGCAGCTGGTTGTAC
The DNA here is from genome assembly GCA_041659585.1 of Parcubacteria group bacterium. Taxonomy (GTDB): domain Bacteria; phylum Patescibacteriota; class Minisyncoccia; order Moranbacterales; family UBA2206; genus UBA8518. Next base: position 2,281 of record JBAZXY010000067.1, read on the forward strand.
TGCAGAAACTTTAGCTCTTTCAGTTAGAGTTAAAACATCTCCGCCAGTAGTTCCATTGGAAGCTGCTACAGCTTGAAAATCAGAAGAAAGGGTTCCTCCGGAAGTAGCGCCTACTCCGTTATATTCAGCGCCATATCCAGCAGCCTGAGTTACCGTTCCCACACCTTGTGCGCTATCAGTAGTTACGTCAACATCCAATGCATAACCGGTAGTACCAGAAAGGTCAGTTGGGGCATCATCCAAGGATCCTGCAGTAGCAACTGAAGCTCCAATTAAAGTAGACTTCAATCCTGCGTTAGCACTCTTTACCCAAGTTACCCAACCATTGCTAGCATTGGTAGCAATACTAGCTGTTCTTCCTGTAGTTGAAACCACAGAAGAAGATGACAAGTTGCCTGTAAAAGCATCCGTGTTTCCACTCAAAGAAAAACTAAAACTAGGTGGCACGATAGCATTTACCACAATTTGATCATCAGAAACAATAGACAGGGCGTAGTTAGCGGAATCAATCGTAGCTAAAGCCGCGTCTCTAGTAGCCACTGTACCTAATTTATCGTTACCAGCTACTGAATTAGTTAATGTTGTTGTTGCATTAAAATTAAAACAATAGGTTGTACCAATTGTAAGATCGGTACTTGGAAAGGTCACTACCTGTCCTACAGCAGCTGTCGCTGTGCCAATTCCTGGCCAAGCAGATGTGCCTGAGGGAAGATTGGTGGTGGTAGTGGTCCAATTAGCGGCGGTTGCATTCACTGTGAATCCAGCAGGAAATGTTACTTGCACACTAGCTTCCGTAGAAGCGGTGGTAGGTTTTGCACACACAGTGCCTCCTGTGGTGGTTGCGGCTTTCAGGCGATCTAAATTCACGCTGGTCATGCCTAGATTAGCGGCATTTGCTTCATTGTATGAAACAAAAGGTGCACTAGCAGCAATCAAAAGCGCTAAAGCATTGATTGCTGAAATTTTTTTCACAAAATTTCTCTTCATGTTTTTGTTTTTATTTTTATTAATTATTTTTATGCTCTTTTATTATACAGCATTTTTATACTCTTGTCAAAAATTACCAGAAGCGACGACTGTGAACGTCTCTGCATAATCATTAGCTGCCGGAGTCACATTGGAAGATTTAGCTTTCAACACAAAAGAACCTCGCCCACCAGAAATAGGGGCTGCTGTTGTAAATATCTCGCGAGCAATCTGATCAATGATGCCTACGTTGTCTGCCGCCTGATTATACATAGCTACAACAGCCAGTGGACCACCCGAAGCTTGAGCGACACTAGTTGCTTGCGCTCCGAAACCCTCTGCAGCTGTTATTAAATTACCAGTCATAGAGCCTATGAGATAATTATTTGTCACACTTTTCAATCCGCCATTCAAACCACTAACATAAACTTTTCCACCAGCCTCTCCATTAGTAGAGAAATCTATCCATACTTTTTGTGAACTGCTATTCACAGCTCCTGCAGTCAGATTGCCAAAGCTCACTCCATAAGGAGGGCTTGTTTCTGTGTCCGTAGCTGCTACATCAATGTCAAGAGTCAGCGTTGGATTAGCCGTTACAGCGCTAGCCACTGGACCATAACCAGTTTCCGTAAATTTTCCGGTTATCGCCTTCACTTTTACTACATAGGTTGTGCCGGAAACAAGTCCAATCACGTCTATCCCGCTCGCCCCTCCCCAAGAGGCATATGTCTGATAGTCCTCCAATCCTAAACTATTCCCTATTGTATTATCATTCTGAATATATTGAGTGGTCACAAAATTATCCCTACTAATCGCCACAGCAAATTTAGCATTACTCGGATTGCCAGAGGGACTAATTGTCAATCGTAATCGATTATAATAATTATTCGGATTATCCAAAGCAGGAGCTATAGGAACGCTAGCTTGATTGATATAATTCAATCCGGCACCCATACCATAATTAATACTCGTCTCCTTTCCACCACTCATCTCTCCACTAATCGCATTCATGGAATAATTAGGACTCGTGGCATTACCCACTCCGCCAGAACCAAACCCATAATCTTTCAACTGGTAATTCGTGCTTGCCGGAAAAACGAATATTAGCATCAATCCTAAGACAAGAAAATTTTTATTCATAAATATTTATTTTTATTCTTCTATTTCTAGTATACACTACTCTGTGGATGTTTTCTAGCCTAATCTATACTTTTTAGTGTATAATATTTATATATTTAACCAAGCTATTTTTTAACCAAATAATTTCATGCAATCATCCGCCACTAACTATTTCAAGGTTCTTTTTTTTAGCTATCTCCTGTTTTCTTTTTCAGGTATTTTTCCTAAACAAAGCCCTTTCATTGCTCTAGCTGAAGAAATTACCATCACCGGAGGAACTGTCCTAGAGCCACCCGTGCAACCTATTCTCAGCGGAGAAGCCCTATGCAATGATGGCAAACTTACTGTTCATTTAGATTGGCCAACTGATATCAATACTGAAACTTTTGACATCAAAAGAAATGAGGGCCTTCTTGCTACCAACATCATCCCCTCCAATTATACGGATAGTGATATTAAATCTGGAATTACTTATATTTACCAAGTTATTGCTCATGGACCCATGGGACCAGGCAGCGCCACTTCCGAAGAACTAACCATTCTTACGCCCACCAATTGCGATAATGCCGAGCAACCTCCTGTACAAAAAATAACTGTTTTTGAAAATAAGCCGATTGAAGATTATAATGGCACTCTCCAAACAAAAGAACGCCGCCCTTCATTTTCAGGAAAAACCAACATTCCCAATGCCAAAATAGAGATTGTCGTGGATGGTTCACCCAAGATATATCAAACTATTGTAGCCAACAGCAATGGTTTCTGGACCTGGCAAAGCTCCGAAATACTCGACTATGGCTTCCACACCATCTCTGTAACCGCTATTGATCCTAATGATCCTGCCCACGCTGCCTCTGACAACTTCCCATTTGAAATATTAAAAAAATCATCCGATGATGAAACTAAAAAAAAGGATGCTTCCGAAAAAAAAGACAAGCCACCCATCATCACCTCTTCCTATATACCTGATGAAGTCAGTCTCCTGGAAAAATCATCCCAAAATTCTCCCTTTCTACTATCTATCACTATAGAAAATTTTAATCACCTTGTTTTTATTGGAGAAAAACTATCCCTACATATTGATTTTTCCAAAAAAACCCCTCTTCTTGAAGACAAAGAATATCAAGTTTTCTATGAGATTATTAATGCTCAAAATGAAATTATTGCCGTAGATTCAGAATATATCAATATCCTAAAAAACGATAACCTTGTCAAAAAAATTCCTATCTCAGCTCTAGCTCCGCTAGGAGAATACCGCATTCGAATCAAAGCTTATGATGGAAAAACTCTTATCGCTGGTGAAAACTTTTTCACCATCAAAGAACTGCCACTTATTAACATCGGCTTTTGCACCATTTCTCTCGGTCAAATTATTCAGAATTATAGCTGGATACTTCTCACACTACTCATTGCCTTTCTTTTTCTCATTCGCAAAGAACATCGTCGCAGTGAACAAGGCATCTATCAAATGACTGGAAAATATCTCAAAAAAAGCGGCTTCTTTTCCAATAAAAACGATTAAAAAAATATTTTAATCCAAAAAAAATCCAATCTATCCTTTGATTGACTTAGTGAGTCAATTTTCTTAGTATTATTTTATATATTAACAGTTCTAATTCCCTTAATCCAAACATTATGATAAAAAAACGCATTTTCTCCGGCATCCAACCCTCAGGCAATCTTCATCTAGGCAACTACCTGGGCGCCATTGCCAATTGGGTGACCATGCAAGACGAATTCGACTCTATTTTTTGCGTAGTGGATATGCATGCCATCACCGTGCCACAAGATCCGGCAATTCTCCGCCAAAAAACTATCGAGATTGCGAAGATTTATCTAGCTTCCGGCATTGACCCACAAAAATCAACCCTCTTCATTCAATCACAAGTCCCTGAACACGCGGAACTATGCTGGATTCTCAATACCATCGCCGGCATCTCAGAATTAGAAAAGATGACTCAATTCAAAGATAAATCTCAAAAAGAAGGGCGCGAAAGTGCCCGTATTGGCCTATTTGATTATCCAGTCCTAATGGCCGCGGATATCATTCTCTATGACACCGCTATAGTGCCCGTGGGTGAAGACCAGCTGCAACACATTGAGCTAGCTCGTGAATTGGCCAAACGCTTCAACAAAAGATTTGGCAACACCTTTATTGTTCCGGAATTTTTCATCAAAAAAGAAGGTATGCGCATTATGGGACTCGATGACCCTAGCAAAAAGATGAGCAAATCATCTGCATCGGAATATAATTACATCGCTCTTAATGACTCTGCTGAAGCTATCCGCAAAAAAATAAAAAAAGCCGTCACTGATTCCGGCAGTGAAGTTGTGTATCGCGACGACAAGCCAGCTCTCAAGAATTTAATCAATATCTATTCCTCACTGTCCCACAAAACCACATCCGAAATAGAAACAATGCATGTGGGCAAGGGTTATGGCGATTTCAAAATAGATCTGGCTGAGGTAATAGTGAGTTTCTTGCAACCCCTACAAGAAAAAATGACCGCTATTAGTGACGAGGAAGTGCTGGAAATTCTTCGTGCCGGTGCCGAAAAAGTGCGCCCGCTGGCCCGAAAAAAACTAGATGAGGCAAAAGAGAAAATCGGCTTCATTATCTAGAAAAAACACTCCCCTCATAATAACCCTGTATTTTTGAAAAAGATATGGGGTTATTTTTTATTATTTATTAGTCAA
>JBAZXY010000068.1:0-7043 GCA_041659585.1 Parcubacteria group bacterium
TGGACAAAAACATATTGTCCAGACTCTTTCCAATGCTATCAAAAACAATCACGTAGCCCAGGCCTATCTCTTTACCGGTTCCCGAGGGACAGGCAAGACTTCTATCGCCAGAATCCTGGCCAAAGCTATTAATTGCACTAACCTGACAGAAGCTATTTCCTGTGAAAAATGTCCCAGTTGCCAAGTCATCAATGACAATCGCTCCTTAGACATCATTGAGATTGATGCCGCCTCCAACACAGGCGTGGATAATATGCGCGAACTGCGCGAAACCATCAGTCTCCCCGCCACCCAGCTCAAATACAAGGTCTACATTATTGATGAGGTGCATATGCTTTCCACCGGTGCGTTCAATGCCCTCTTAAAAACTCTTGAAGAACCGCCAGCGCACGTTATTTTTATTCTGGCTACTACTGAAATCCATAAAGTTCCGGCCACTATTTTGAGCCGTTGTCAAAAATTTGATTTCGCCAAACTACCCCTAGAAAATATCATCGAAAAACTAGCTTTCATCGCCAAGCAGGAAGGCATCACTATTGACGCTGAGTCATTGGAAATGATTGCTATTGCCGCGGAAGGCGGAATGCGAGATGCTGAGAGTCTTTTCGGACAAGTCATTTCCCTGGAGGATAAAAATATCACTATCAAAGAAGTGGAAGAAATTCTTGGCACAACAGATCGAAAATTCTCAGCAGAAATCGCCAAACTACTGCTGCAAAAAGACGCTACCGGCGCTATCACTAAAATAAATACTATTCTGACTAATGGTTATGATTTGCAAATTTTCACTAAGTCGTTGATTAACTATTTGCGCCAGTTAATGCTCCTCAAAATCAATCCATCCCTCAAAACCAGCTTTACCTATGAATCCACAGAGGAACAGCTCAAGGAGATGGCCACTCAAGCCCAAGGGGCGGAGCTGGCAGAAATTATCCTGGCGCTCAATCTCTTTTTGGAGGCGCAAGGCAAGATTGCGGCCGCCGCTCTCCCCCAGCTCCCACTGGAAATTGCAGTTATTCGAGCTACCCACACCTTCCCAGCTAATTCCACCGAATACACCCAGCAGGAAACCACTAGTGCCATCCATTTAGCACCCAGAGCTACTCACGCTCCTTCTGCGCAAGAATCTGTAGTTGATGATTCACTAGACGATCTAGCGCAACTGCGCGAAGATGAACCGGTTATCAAAAACCTGGATCCGTCACTGCCGGAAGGAGACACAGATCTCTATACTATTCGCAACAATTGGCGCAATTTACTGGAAGAGCTAAAAAGGAATAACCAGTCCCTAGCCACCATTTTTGCTTCCAATTGCCAAGCGATTTCTGTCACCGGCAACGAGATTACTATTTCCACGCCCTATGATTTTTATAAGGAAAAACTCAATGACCATAACAGTAAGTTGACAGTCGAAGGGGTTTTTGGTAAAATTTTAGGGTTGCAAGTTCGCCTGAAAATTGTCACCCACAAAGAAGCGGGCATTGCCATTGAACCTCCTAAAACTGAGGCCAAGGAAGATGTGCCAGGTGAGCAGGATTCCCTCATGAGTTCCGCTATGGAAATTATGGGAGGAAAGGTAGTTAGCGAATAATCGGAAATTTTAAAGTCTAAATTTCAAATTTAAAATAAAATCCAAATGACTAAATTTTAAATTTTTGTCATTAAAAATTCATTCGAAATTTAAAATTGATAATTTAAAATTAGATACCACATATTGGGGATTAGCCAAGTGGTAAGGCACATGGTTTTGGTCCATGCATTCCGGGGGTTCGAATCCCTCATCCCCAACAAAGTAAAAAGTCATCCCTAAGGATGGCTTTTTAATTTGTTAGAAGTGGATTCGAATGGGTCACGTCGTTCGCGAACGACATGACGGGCAGAAGTGAGGCAAGTCGCCGCGACGCAGACGAACGCCGCTGGATGCGAACGAGTGAGCATTCAGCGCTGCCTAGGGCAACGAGTCGCCGCGACGAGGACGAAAATCCCTCATCCCCAACAAAGCAAATTTAAAGGCACCTTCAAGGGGGTGCTTTTAAAAATATAAATAAAAAAGCACAATGATATTTATTTCTACATTGAGAAATTAAATATCATTGTGCTTGTCAGACGTTAATATGTGCAGTCGCTACATCAGTAACAACAGTGCGGCAGCACCCCTTACATCGCCACTCCCGCTGAGGCGACCAACAGTATTGCCATCAGAATCCCGGACATCATCGCCGCGAATATATCCGACGGTGTTACCATCAGAATCCCGGACATCATCGCCGCGAATGTAGCCGACCTTGTTACCGTTCGCCCAGACATCTTCACCACGAATATCTCCGACCAAGTTACCATCAGACCAAATATCCGAGCCACGAACATCACCTACCACACTACCATTGGAATTATAAATATCACCCATTTTTACGTCTCCTTTCTAATCTAAAAATAACAAGACCTCTCTTAATCGCAGTGTTGAAGATTCACATGAATCAGATGCGACGAGAAAGATAGCTTCTATACTAAATCCACTTTTCTCGTCACATCCTCATAATAGGGTCAAATTTTTAATGTCCATAATTCTACCATAAAAAGAACGGTGTTTATTCATGATAAAGTAGGATAATATATTTATTTAACTTTGTCAATAGCTCTGGGCAATGTCCATATGTGTGTGGACATTACCCGATGGCCTTGACTTCTTTAGCACTTTATGCTACCATTTATTGATTCTTTTAAAAGTGAATATCTAGCATTTAAGCACATAACCTAAAACCCCAGGGAGAAAATCATGAAAAAAAGTGCTCTTAGAGGAATGCCTTCGGATTCAGCAAATTATGTGGTTGCTCATGGAATTATCCAGAAATCCAAGAGAAAAAATTTTTCAGTATCTTTCCGTGGTATACGGAATCCAAGAAAGGCCTTTGAGGCGGCAGTCGCTGAGATCTTAGCTCGCAAGTTGTTAAACGTTGATGCTTTTTCTGTGGCAGAGATGCTTACTAACAGATCCTATAAAAACCATTCAGCCACAGCTCATCTAGGCCGTATATTACACCTCCTTAAGGGTGTAGTAATAGGGACAACCTTGAAAAAAATGGATGACACCGTTTTTAGCAATAAGCTATCGAACTATCTGCGGATCATTCAGGAAGAAGGTTTCCAAATTCTACTCACGCTGCCCTTCTCAGATAAAGAAGGATGCGAGGAAAAATATTACATTTGTTTTCACAAAGAAGATGGAATTCTTCTTTCATTCGATACATATGGAGGGGATAGTATCAATGGTGGTCATTTTTACTACAACTGGCAACCCAGCAATAACGATCCAAAAAATGGATACAAAGTCCTTTCAAGTGGAGGTTACCGGAAAGATGGTGCTGAATTTATTTGGGCAGGACACCACGATTGCCGAGAAACGCTCAGACTTCATATTTATGATTTGCGAAAAAACGGTAAATTTGTGACTCCCTGGATCGAGCAGCCATTTATCTGGCTACTCCATTACATGGACACTAAAAACCCATCTTATGATTACAAGGCAATCAATAAGGAGCGCCTCGCCATGCTACCGCCTGAAGTGTTGCAATCGATTACAGCAACACGGGCAATCTAAGGTTCACAACTCAAGGAGAACAGACAATCACAGATTCATTGTGGTTGTCTTTTTTATTCTCAATTCATTACGTTAATGACATCATGGCCTATAATAAAAGTAATTATGGATACAAAATTTATATAACAATACCAATATTTGAAGGAGTAAATTATTATGAAAAATCATTAAACTTCGTTAAATCAATTCCTGCTTACCAAGAGCAATGTAAAAAATAAGAAAATATTTAGCACCAACATCCTCCCATGTACTCAATAGCATCTTAAAATAGCAATTCCCTGCCCTAGTGCCGTAAAGGGCGCTTTTAAATTTGATTTATTTTGAGAGCGGATTCGAACGGGTCACGTCGTTCGCGAACGACGTGACGAGCAGAAATGAGAGTAGTCGCCGCAGTGATGACGAAAATCCCTCATACCCAAAACATGTATTTCCATTTTTTATAAAATAAAAAGCAGGAGAAAATATATTATATATTCTCCTGCTTTTACAAAAGCTCTACTTATTCGATGGGTTATTTTTTATATGCGCCTATTAATTACCCATGGAACATTCATTTTCCCACAATGTTTTGTGCAAAGCCATATTTCACAGCTTCTTCAGCATTGAGGACAACGCCCTTTGTCATAAAATCTCGCACCTGCTCCGGCGAAAGCTTAGTTCGCTCTGCCACAATCCGCACGTAACTGTCCGTAACAGACTTGAAGAGCTTTACGGTAAACTCTAACTCATCTGCAAGTGCTTTCTTATTCGCCTCCATTGAGTTAGTGATTGGATGCAAGAATATAAATCCGTTTGGAGTAATTTCCCGCTTATTCCCAGCAAGATATATCAGCACGCTGGATGAGCCTACTGTGCCCACAGCAATTGTAGCTAGCTTATCCTGAGCACCATACATCTTCACCGCGTCATATGTGCTTATAGCAGCATCGACATCACCGCCACCACTGGAAATCAACAGTCGCACAGGAGCACTCTTAGTCATGCATGGCAGTATCAAATTTTTAATGATACTCTGGAAAGTTTCCGCCACAACACTTCCAGAGAAAACAGCATCTTCACATTGCTCAGACGGCTGAGTTTTCTCCTCTGCCGCAAATGCACAGACATAGCCCAGCAACACACAAACAATACAAATTACCATTTTTTTCATAATCACGATCTCCCTTTCTTGAAAATTTTCCTTGTTTTTTTGTATACTATTATAAAAAATAGTCACAATGCCTAACATCCCCCTTCAAAAATAGTTTCCTTCAATTTTCAATGTGCCCGCTGACTTGCCTCAGGATCTGATCCAGGTCAACAGATTATTATAATATACCATTACTCCATAGTCAACTCAAAGATTATCTGGCAAATATTAGATATCTATGACATAATCAAGATATTAATTATTTTAAATAAAATTTTATGAGTGTCTCTGATTTTATAATGCAATCATTTGTAGATAATGCATTTCCCATCATAATCATAATATTAATTGCTATTGCATTTGCATTTCTAATCAGAGAAATTGCATTATGGTATTGGAAAATTAATGATATTATAGATTTATTAGAAAAGATTGAACTAAACACAAGAAAAGATCATACCAAAAATAATAATGTTACCTAATCAGAGGCATTTTTTACAGATTTGATTCCATAATATAGGTTCTAACGACGTCCCATAACCTCAACAAAGAAAATTTAAAGGCGCCTTCAAGGGCGTTTTAAATTTGAGGTATTTTCACTGTATCAGGCGATTTTTGATTTGACAATTTTGTCATAATGTGCAATAGTTATTTATTCGAGGAAAGTTCTTTTGTATCGTAGCAGTATTAGAGTAAATTCATCCAAAAAAGCCAACTAAGGAGGCGGGTATCATGTCATCATCAGAAGAGATTAAAAAAATGCTGGTTCAATATCAAGAGAGTAGAAAGGAACTTGAAAATATCACACGTCTTCTTGACAATAAGCGGAATGAGGCGGGTGCATTGAGAGGTTCCATTGAAGGGATGTTGACATCAACATTCTCTCTCGCTGATACCATTAAAAGCATTGATGCCAATGTAAGGCCGAGATTGGTGGAATTGTCAGATTGTGACCAGCAACTCGAAAATAGTTATTGCATGCTGGTTTTGCAGGGAGCTCCCCACATTGGCATTCTGCTACAGGGAAATGGATCTTCAATGCCAACAGAAAATTCGGAAATTGAGATGATCTCTTTTGAAATAACCAGCGGTATTCGCTCGGGGAAATTCATTCTTTGTCCAATTTCAACCAACCAAGATCATCTTGGCATTAAAGCTGCACAAGATAAAGCTGTTGCTGGTGGAATCGAGTATCTACTTGATTTAAGCGGTGACAATTTGTTCTCGCTTGCATCATCTGTATTCATCCAAGAAAGCATTAATGTAGAAAGGATGCTTCCGTGGATACGGGTCCATTAACAAGCCACATTTGTCAGTTGAATAAGAGCTCCTTTGTGTAAACGCAAGGCGAGCTCTTTTTTTATTGCCAAAAAATATGTGTCAATGCCATTTAGAAATATCCTATTTTGATCCGATTTGACTTTATTTAAAATAAATTTTGGCCAAATACTTTCTAAGAATTTAATATGTCCATAATTTTATTAGCAACCTCAAGACTAGAAATATTAGAAGTATCCACAACAACAAAACCATTATGTGCCCTGTTTTCAAATAAGCCTATATTGCGACTGATACGCTCCTCCGTAAGCTTGTCTTCCAAGTTCGCTTGGCGATTCTGTATTCTCTTGAGGGCTGTTTCTGGAGTGGTAAATAATTGCACTTTATATACGGGAAAAGAACATCTCCGTGCCAGATCCTCAAACTTTTTCAAATCCTCATCTGATCTGAAAGGCTGTTCGACAATAACTGAAATACCATGATCAAAATATTTTTCGGCCATGACAAAAACAACATCCCTAGCAATTTGATTATCCCGCTGCCCTCTTTCAAAATCAGAAATGAATCTCTTTACCTTGTCCATACCGATAATAGCCATCCTAGTAATTTTCTCAGCTAGTATTTTTGATGTTGTCGTTTTGCCAACACCAGTCATCCCGTCAATTATCAGCAGAAATGGTCGATTCATAATGTTTTTCTTTTATTATTTATTGCATAATTTATCCTGCAATGATTATATCACATGAGTCATATTTGACCCATTTTTAAGATTAAGCATGATACATCATGCCATAGAAAACATTCCAACATCGTCCTTTGGCATGCCATAGCTTTAGCGAAGGCTGCCCACTCCCTCAACAAAGCGAAAAGTCATCCTCGGAGGATTACTTTTTATTTTGAACTGTTTCCAAGGTATTGGGCTATTACGACTGCTTGACAAAAAACCCTATCTACGCTATTATTTAGTGTAAAAAAATAATATTTTTTAATCTTTCCTTAACAATCAAAACTACAGCGAGGATATATAATTATGCAACA
>JBAZXY010000069.1:0-7008 GCA_041659585.1 Parcubacteria group bacterium
AGGATTTGATTATGAGCCTGGAAAAAACCAATGAAAAGAAGATGGAAAAAGAACGAGCGATGGGAGAAGCTCAAGAGCTTAAGTCTGCCTTGCGTGATAATCAACTTCAATAAAAAAATTATTTCCTCTCTCCCCAAAAAAAGACTCTTTTATAAAAGAGTCTTTTTTTATTTCCCATATTTCCGAGACAAAGTGCTTTTGCCCGCGCGCGGCGAGTCTCTGATTAAATCAATCCTCCCATTAAATGTTATTTATCGCTGCCTCTCTTATACTTTCTGAAAAACCACATTCCATTGCCCTTTTTTATCATCATTCGTAGCATCAAGTGGACCATCCACTATTTTTAAATTGTGTTTTTTACCAAAAGAAACAAGCTCATTCTCAGTGAAAAAATGCGCCTTATTATTATCTGGTGTTTTATAAGTAGCACCGCAATCATCTTCAATCAACTTATTTCCCTTTGGCACCTCGGCAGATGTTGATTTTACGCGAAGAAAAAATAATCCTGCCATCTTCAACACCCTACTCGCCTCAGAAAAACAAAGATCTGCCCCACTCCAATCATTAAATTGAAACACTTGGATACTAACAACAGAATCAAAATATTGATCAATAAATGGCAAGCTATGGGCATCTCCCAAGACAAGGATTGCTTGTAGATTATTATCTTTTAATTGCTTCTTTGCAGCAATATTTCCCGCCTCAGTCAGTTCAAGTCCAACAACATCAAATCCAGCCCTGGCAAGCAACACAACATGTCGTCCCTCCCCACTTCCAATATCAAGCACCTTGGGACCGAGTTTTGTTTTATATTTTTTCAAAAAATCTTCAAATATAAAATCCCTTCCACCACCCCAGCCTTTTTCATATTTTGCTTCCCATATATTTTTTGTGACTTCAATAGGTGATTGTATTTTCATGTTTGTTAAAAGATTTTATTATTATTTAATAAACCCATTCTGATTACTCCTTAACTTTACTCCAAATAAACCGCCTGCGCAAAAAAATATTTACCCTATGAAAAAAGCCAAAACCGTGATAGATTTTGGCTTTTTGGTTGAGGATTGTTCTATTTAAACTCAATACCGATAACGGAACTATTGAGTTTATAATTCCCTATCTCCTCATCACTAATACTGACTGACACTCCGGCTTTCTTGAGTGTTACGAGAAATTTTATAAAACTCTGGACATTATCCGCATCCTCATTACAGATAGAAATATTAAAAGATTTATAATCACCACTAAGCGGACAGAATCTTATCATGATATTTTCTCCTTTTCAAAGTTTGTACCCAAAAGTGGGCGGATATTTTTTTATAAAGAACTTTCTTCTACAAAATCACAAACTGTTTGCAATTTTGATTGAAGGGGCAAGAAGATAATGTTAATCTTCTTGCCTAAACCTAGCTTACCTTCCCCACTTCTAAGCAATGCTTGCACCAATCCTCATTGCTTTTAAATTTCTTGGAGGAACTATTCCACTGATTTGAATAATAGCGGTCAATCTCCAAGCTCTTCCCTGTCACGAGATTTAGCAAGCTCAAAACATGAACCTGAGTATTGTCTCCATAAGGAAGATCTCTGAAGAGATTGGAGCCAAGCCAACTACGACAAGCTATTAATCTGTCCTTGCCTAATTGAAAAATTGTCAAAGACTCACAATTAAGAATTCCGAATCTTCCCTTAAGATCCAATCTACTGTATTCTTCCCACTCTAATTTTTTTAAAGTTTCCATGACAATTCTCCTTTTTTAATTGTGTGCCCAAAAGTGGGAGGATATTTTTTTGTAAAGAACTTTCTTCTACAAAATTACAAACTGTTTGTAATTTTGATTGAAGGGGCAAGGAAGATTTGTTAAATCTCCTTGCCCGTGAACTTATTTATCACCTCCTTTTTCTTGGTGTATGAACTCCCATAATGATTCTTCTGATATATGCCGTTGATAGTCTCTCAGCCAGCATACACGCTGTGCAAAAGGAAGATTAAATACTTCTTCTTGGGATATCCGGAAAATCCGGGATAATATCCGCGTACCAGTGTCCCACCCTTCGCACAGATAAATCTCAAAGCTTAAACATTTCCCCGAAAAGGAGACTCCGTTAAGCTCAACGCCTTGATGAAGCCAATATTCCACTAATTGATAGAAGAATATTGTAGCCTCTTTTTGGCTTTGGAAAACGGGGAGCTCTACGTAAAAATTTTCATCATATCTACAAGCGCCGCATTCGTGGTAATCATCAACCTTTTGGAGATATTTTCTATCCATTTCTGTATAATACCATTTCCATCCCTGACTCGAAAAATGTTTATCAAACTCTTTTTGCCTTTGCTCTAAAGAAACCGGAATCATGAAATTTTCGATAGCTTCTTGGTATTTGGTTTCGTTGATTGCACTTATCATGGTGATTCTCCTTTTCAAAATTTGTGCCCGAAAGTGGGCAGAGGTGATATGTAGTTTTAAAGAACTGGTTGTCATGGGTCGTTTTCCTGTCTTTATCATGACTACGCAGTATAGCGCAAAAAAGACAAACGGTCAATATTATCGACTATTCCTGTCAACGCACAGATTGCCAAAAAACAACAAAGCCCTTTATCTAAGCAAATAGTTGACAAATATGATGTATCTGATATACTAGCAATGTAGTCGAAATAGTCGACAATCATCAAAAATATGCTTCTAACTACCCTGCAACAAATCGGTCTCAACGAAAAACAAGCCAAAATCTATTTGGCCGCTTTGGAGTTGGGCGAAACCACTGTCAAAGAGATTGCCAAGCAGGCCGGCATCAAGCGCACCACCATCTATGATTTGCTCGATGAGATGATTGCCAGCGGCCTTCTCAAACAAACTATTCGGGAAACGCGCAAAAAATTCATTGCCGCCAGCCCCGTCGAATTGCAACTGATTATCCAGAAGCGCGAAGCGCTACTCAGCCAAATTATGCCCGCCCTAAGCTCAATGAGTAATGTCGACAAGGTGCGGCCCAAGATTCGCTTTTACGAAGGCCGTGAGGGTCTTTTGGAGATTTATGCGGACACCCTGAAGCATTCCGGGGAAATTCTCGCCTTTGCTTCCGCCGATGTTTTGAATCTCGGCAAGGGTTGGGTAGAACATTATATCCAACAAAGAGTACGGAAAAAAATTTATTATAAAGGTATTCTGTCTATCCCCCCTTCTATTGAAAAAGAATTTGTGAGCCTTGATCAAGCGCAAATGCGCTCCTCCAAGGTGATTGATAATCAAAAATATCCTTTTTCCAACGAAATCATGATCTATGGCCACCAAAAAATCGCCATCATCTCCCCCAAAGACGCCATTGGCGTCCTGATTGAAAGCACTGAAATCCACCGCACCCAAAAATCCATCTTCGAACTGCTCTGGGACAATCTGCCGGAGATGAAGGTGAAATAAAAAATAACACCCACTACCTTCAACAAAAATAAATTTATTTTGTTAGTCGAATTAATTCATCTTGCAAAAAAATAAGTGTTTCCTGTTTGAGAGTTTTGCGAATTTGCTGGAATTTTTTCGGGTCAACAAGCGTGTTGATATCTTGGTCGATGATTGTTTGCGTGATTTCTTTTTTTATAAATTCAATCAAACCATTGATAAAATCAGCTGGTTTTTGCTGTCTTCTTTCTTGAATGACTTTCTCGTCATATTGAAATCCTTGCATAAAAAAATAATGGGTGTCATATAAATCACGACCAGCAATTGAACCATTTCGTTCATAACGCTCAATCAATGCCACTAATTTGTTCGCAAACATTGTTTCAATTGTCTGACAATTAACAATCCGGTCAATTTCCACTATTCGCACGCTCTCATATTGATTGGTTTTTGGTGGTGGAAATGAGATATCAATTTTCAGAGTGTTCCGCTCACCCGATGGGGCGTCATATTTCAAAAAATATTGTGGGACATTTTGACTCTTGTCTTTTATTTCTAGATCCAGCTTTCCAAAAATTTTCTCCATCTCTTTTTGTGTTTTTACAATATCTTTCGCATCTCCAAGATAATCAAAATCCAAATCCACCGAGAATCGATCTAAAAATTCCCGCATAGCCGCGCAGGTTCCACCTTTAAAATATAAAACGCTGGATAGATAGACGTCATCGAATATCGCGCCTAATAATCTAAACATCCAGGCTTTGTGTTTGGCATCTTGTGCTCTGGGAGTTATCATATTTTTATTTTTTAAAATTTAAGTTTGCGGATATCCAACTTGTTTTTGGATAGCACGCACTTTTTTCCAATTAATTAAATTTTTCGCGTCAAAATAATATCTTGGATTGAAATAGAGCAAATCCGCCACCGCTCGCTCAACAGTGGCAATCTGCATTCCACTTTTGATTATAATACCAGCATCATTAAACAAAAACCTATCCGCCAGCTTGCGACAAGTATATTGATTGTTCCCAATAACAAATTTTTGAGAAATGGAACTTACCAGTGTGATTTGTGGAATGTTCTGAAAAATTATCCCCTCTTGAGCCAAGATGGTCTCCGTGCTGACATAAGCATAGCGATGCAAAGCTTTTAACCCCAACAGCCTAGAATCTATTTTTTCCACTGGCAGTAGAGAATACAACCCACGCTGAATTCTGATAATCAAGCCTTCTTGAGCATATCGCTTGAGTGTCGTATGCAGAGTGTTGGAATTTTTTATTTGCCATAAATTAGCCAGATCACCCGCATGAAACAGTAAAATACCTAGCTTTGCTATTTGGACAAATCTTTCTTTATATAAGCCTTTTCTTCCTTTTTGGTTATTTTTTACTGTACTCATATGTACATTATAGCATAACTAAAATTAACAGTCAATCAAGTTTTTAATTTTGATTACTAGTTATTTTTAACCACAATAACCGAAATGAAAAAACAATCTATCTTCAATCCGTACTGGGACAATCTGCGGGAGGTGAAATTAAAATAGCAAATTTAAAAACCCCAATCCTGTTTCAGGATTGGGGTTTTTGTCATTCAAGGCCATATAACCAACGACTAAACAATGCTATCAAAGCACATACTGCCATAAACACAACGAATGCAACACAAAAAACATTGTTATTTTCTTTTTTCATTTTTCTCCTCCGCTTGCTTGAGAATTTCCGCGAGGTGCGGATTTTGTTGAAGAAACTTGCGCTCTTGCTTTTCAGATATTCGGTTCAAAAAATTATTTGCCAAGACACATATTCCAATAACTAAAACAACCTTAATAATACTCCACCAAATATAACTTGTGTCCAAACTCCAGCCCACCCACAAAGTGCCAATAGTGGTAATAATTATCAGAATCATTGGTAAATAACAATCACATCTACGCATGAAAATATGGCGCTCTTGTTCTGCCAATCGTAATCTTGTCTCACACATCACTCGGCCGATTTTTTCCATTTCCCCGCACTCCAGGCATCTTTCTTTCAGCACTACCCCGCACTGACCACAGAAATTGCCAAGTTCATTTTGGTGAATGCAATTATTATTGTTGTTCATTTTTCTCCTCCAATTTACTAATTTTTATGTAGAGATGTATCATAAAGACAACCAGCGCAATTGCTAGAAAAATTCCTACCAACAGTGCTACCATTTTGATACTCGGAAAAATAAAACTAAATACCAATAGACAACCGCAAAAAAAGCAATGTAATACAGTCCAAGGAATTGCACTCAAAGCACATTCTCTCGCCTCGTTTTTTTGATTATGATTATCAACATTGTCTCTCATGATCATAACTACTCCTTATTAAATTTTTTTAAACAACTTTCCATCACAATAACACAAAACATTAACACAACCATAACAATTTATCAACAGTATAGTTGTCATCCGTGGCTATTTTTGGCTAAAATTAACTATTCTATTATTTTTTTATCAAAAATATTGACAAATTGTGACACTATGTTACGATTTCTTTATGGATCAAGACTTAATAAAATTATTAGAACAAACGGGCTTTACTCAAAAAGAAGCTGAAGTATATTTGGCGCTTTTGGAATTAAGTGCAGGCACGGTAACGGAGATTGCCAAGCTAACCCAATTGAAACGCTCTATTATCTATGTACTTTTAGAAGGACTCATTAAGCGAGGTTATGCCAGTGAATTGCCAGACAAAAAAATCAGTATCTTTCAAGCCACTGATCCTTCGGTAATTCTATTTCAACTCAAAACCACTGCTAAAAATTTTTCCGAAATGTTACCGATGTTTCGCACCTTGCATAACAAAGGTAAAAGACGACCCAAGATTACCTATCATGAAACCACGGAAGGTATTTGGAAAGTCTACGAATCCATAAATCTCGCTCCCGAAGCCTTTTTCATCTCTTCCTACGAAAAAATTGAAACTCATTTTCCTGGGTCTATTGAAAAATGGATACGGGATTATCAGAAAAAGCTCATTCCTGTTAAAGGCAAGCATCTAGTGCCTAATAATCCCTTTGAATTGCAAGTCGCCAAGCAACTTTCCACCCACGGCCAACAAGCGCGCTACCTGCCAAAAATTCCTGCTTTTAATATGGATTTTTCTTTATGCGAAAACAAATTGGCCATCACCTCATTGGAAGATGAGCCATTTATTGTTGTTATTGAATCAGAAGAATTAGTCAAGTCTATTCGCCCACTCTTTGAAATGGCTTGGAACAACGGCAAGGAAGTTGTATGAATCTTGAACTTATCCAACCAAGCTGCTAAACTGGAGTTATATTTGAATAATCAGCTAATATGAAAAAATATGTCAGGACACTCACATTGGGCGGGAATAAAACATAAAAAAGGTCTAAATGATGCTAAGCGTGGCAAGGTATTTACTAAGCACGCTAAAATGATTACTATCACCGCGCGTGACGGTGGAGGAAACCCAGATATGAATTTCCAACTGCGTCTGGCCGTGGATCGGGCCCGCTTGGACAACATGCCTAAGGAAAACATCGATCGCGCTATCAAGAAAGGCACTGGCGAACTCAATGACGGCACCGAAATCACCGAAATCACCTATGAAGGCAT
>JBAZXY010000070.1:0-6930 GCA_041659585.1 Parcubacteria group bacterium
GACTGGAGCACTTTTTTCGGTTCGCCAAGGCGAATGACAACAGCAACCTCGTCTTCTTTGATGATTATCAATCCGAAAATAAAAACTGCCAGAAAAAAAGCCAGCATCGATCCTAATCCAAATAGCATTCCCATGATTTTCTCCTTTTGATGAATCAATTTTTAAGGTACGAGTCGGTTATCGGCTCGGCACCTGTATATCTTCGATAACATATAATATTAGCACATTTTTGAAGAAAAGTCAATAACAAGGCAGTTTTTGGCTAATTTGAGGGATGGAATTGGGACAGTATTTTTGGAATCTGCGATGTGCTGGGTATTCAATAGATAATGAGAGTGAGGGGTGTCCAGTGTCCAATATTTCAATTTGTGTCAATTGGTATGATTGACAAAGGATGAGATTCTGCTATACTAGAAATACAGTTTTGATGAAGTGATGGTCCGCGAGAGCGGGCTTTATTTTTTAAAAACTGCTTAATTAGACACTTAAATAAATAATAAAGGAATATGGCAAGAAAAAAAACAACCGTCGCTGAAGACACTCAAGCAAGTCGCATGGGTGATTTTGGCAGCGCAATTGCAGCTCTATGTGAGGAAAAAGGGATTTCTCAAGAGAAAGTCATTGAAACTATCGAAGCTGCGCTAGCCGCCGCTTATAAAAAGGATTATGGCAAAAAAGGACAAAATATCAAGGCAGTGTTTGATGAAAAGACAGGTAATAGTAAGTTTTTCCTGATAAAAGAGGTAGTGGATGAAACAATGCGAGAGTTTGTAGAAGAAAAAGAAGAATTGGATGGGAACGAAAAAGAAATAAAGGAAGTGCCAGAAAAAAAGGAGGAGGTGACTGAATCTGATGAAGAAAAATTGCCGCGTTATAATTATGAACGAGATTTATTGCTGGCAGATGCAAAAGCGATTAAAAAAGATGCTCAACTAGGTGAAATAATTGAGATTGAGTTGGAGCAGCATCAAGATTATGGTCGCGTAGCAGCGCAAACTGCCAAGCAGGTAATTATCCAAAGAATCAGAGAGGCGGAAAGAGATTCTATGTTTGAAGAATATAAAAATAGAGAGGGCGAAATTATTGCTGGCATCGTGCAGCGCATTGAAGGCCGGAATGTTTTTATTGATTTAGGAAAATCCGTGGGCATTCTTTTTCCATCTGAACAGGTGCAACAAGAGAATTATCGGATTGGACAACGATTGAAGGTATATTTAGCTAAAGTGGAAGAAGGGGCTAAGGGTCCCGGCATTACCTTGAGTCGCATTCATGCTGAGATGGTACGTAAGCTTTTTGAATTGGAAGTGCCGGAGATTTTTGCGGGCACTGTGGAAATAAAGGCGATTGCTAGAGAAGCGGGGGATCGAACTAAAATGGCTGTTTTTTCTTCAGAACCGGGCATTGATCCAATCGGTTCTTGCGTGGGGCAAAAAGGAACCCGCGTACAGGCCATTATCGATGAGTTGGGAGGAGAGAAGATAGATATTATTTTATGGAATGATGATATTGCTAAATTTATTGGTGCAGCATTGGCTCCAGCCAAGGTGATAAAGGTGGATATTCGAGAAGAGAAAAAAGAGGCCACAATTTCTGTGCCAGAAGATCAATTGTCCTTAGCGATTGGAAAAAGAGGGCAAAATGTCCGTTTGGCAGCCAAATTGACTGGTTGGAAAATTGATATTCTCGGCGTGAAAGCTGCTGTAACAGAGGTGGCGGAAGAAACAGCGGCGGGCGAGGATGTGAAAAGTGTAGAGGAAGAAGAGGCAGGGGAATAAAAACAAATAAATTAATTTCTAATTTTATAATTTCTAATTTTGTAAATAAATCTTAATTTTCTAATGTTTAAAAATCCAAACATTTAAAATTATTTTAAAAATTACAAAATTACAAAAATTTAAAAATCTATGAATCTATGGCATGATGTAGAGTTGGGAAAAAAATCCCCCCAAGAGTTTAATGTTATTATTGAATGTCCCAAGGGATCCAAAAATAAGTATGAAATCGACAAGGAAACCGGTCTTATTAAATTGGACCGCGCCATGAAAACTTCTCAAGATTATCCTTTTGACTATGGCTTTGCCCCTCAAACTCTCTGGGAGGATGGTGATGCGCTGGATGTTGTGGTTTTGACTACTTACCCGCTTTATCCCGGAATCCTCTTGACGGTGCGCCCAGTGGGTGTGATGCGTATGATTGATTGTGGGGATAGTGATGACAAGGTAATTGCTGTTCCAGCTAAGGATCCGCGCTGGGATGAAGTGGTTGATTTAAAAGACATAAATAAGCATACTATCAAAGAAATGCAGCATTTCTTTGAGACCTATAAAACTATTGAAGGAAAGGTAGTTTCTATCGGAGGATTTGAAGGACGAGAGCAGGCTGTTGAAGCAGTGGTAAAAAGCATCGAGCTATACAAGAATAAATTTAATAAGGTTTAACTAATTTGTAAGATTTTTAATTGTTTATTTCATGCGTATCGAAGTTGTTTCGGATGAAGCAGAAAAATTACAAGATTAAAAACTATAAATTTCTGAGATAATGATAAAAAAATTACCAAAGTCGACAGTGGAATTTGAAGTGACTGTTAAATGGGAAGAATGGGAAAAATATCTAGACATTGTGGCTAGTGAAATTTCACAAGAAATCAAGATTCCTGGTTTTCGCCCCGGGAAAGCTCCTCGCAATATGGTAGCGCAAAAAATGGGAGAGGGGTTGCTCCTAAACAATGCAGCGGAGAAAGCTGTGCAAAAAAGCTATATCAATTTTATTACCAAAGAAAAATTAGATGTACTTGGCAGTCCCAAGGTGGAAATTGAAAAAATAGAAATGGAGAAGGATTTGGTTTATAAAGTGATAGTTGCTGTCATGCCAAGTGCTGTTGTAAATGATGCTTATAAAAAAGCAGTCAAAAGGGTAAATGAGGAATTTGCTGAAAAATCGCTGGAAGTGACAGCAGAAGAAACTGCTCAGGAGTTGGAAAAAATAGCTAATAGCCGAGTGAAATTAGTTACGGTTAATCGGGCTATTGGAAAGGATGATAGTGTGGAGATTGATTTTGTGGTGCTGGTGGATAATGTTCCGATTGAAAATGGCACTAGTAAAAATCATCCATTGGTTATCGGTAAGGGAGTATTTATTCCTGGTTTTGAAGAGAATTTAATTGGCATGCGAGAAGGAGAGGAAAAAGAATTTGAATTAAGTTTTCCTGAAAAGTACCATAAAAAAGATTTAGCTGGAAAATTAGCTAAGTTTAGAGTGACAGTGAAGCTAGTGCAAGAAAGACAGGTTCCTGAGATTGGAGATGATTTTGCTAAATCACTAGGAGATTTTGCGGACTTGGCAGCACTTAAACAAAATATTGAAAAAGGTATTAAAGAGGAGAAGGAAGAAAAGCATAAAGAAGAAAGGCGGACGAAAATATTAGATAAGATTGTTGAACATGTGGATGTGGATTTGCCGGAGGTAATGATCAAGGAGGAAATAAATAAAATGATGTTGGAGTTTGATCAGCAAATCCAATCTATGGGCATGAATCTGGAACAATATTTAGGTCAGTTAAAAAAGGAAAAAAAGGACTTAGAAAAGGATTGGGAGCCACAAGCGGAGAAAAGGGTAAAGTCGGCTTTGGCGCTACGCGAGATTGTAAGAATGGAAGAAATTGTTGTTGATACGGCTGAGGTAGAAGCAGAAATGAATAAGACTTTGCAATATTATAAAAATGTAAAGGATTTCGAAAAGAATGTGGATATGGAGAGATTGTATGCCCATACCAAGAGTATTCTGGAAAACGAAGATGTTTTTCAATTGCTAGAAAAGATTTAAAATAATTTTCAATTTTCAATTTGCATTTAATTTTCCCTTATCCAATTTTTTAAAATTAGATAAGGGATTATTGTAAACTGACTATTGATCAATAAAAATCGCATGAATAAAATTACCAACCAATATCTCATCCCGACTGTCATTGAAAAAACCAGTTATGGAGAAAGGGCTTATGATATTTATTCCAGGCTCCTTAAGGACAGAATTATATTTTTAAGTGGGCCAATCGATGATGGTGTGGCGAATAGTGTTATTGCGCAGTTACTTTTTCTTGATTCACAATCTAGTAAAGAAGATATTAAAATTTATATTAATTCGCCGGGTGGTCAAGTGACAGCTGCGCTAGCTATTTACGATACTATGCAGTATGTGAAGGCGGATGTATCCACTATCTGTATCGGACTGGCGGCTTCCGCTGCAGCCTTGCTTTTGACTGGCGGAGCGAAGGGTAAGCGCATGGTGCTGCCTAATGGAGAGGTGCTCATCCATCAAGTTATGGGGGGTGCGCAAGGTCAGGCTAGTGACATGATGATTCATACGGAGCATATCCTGCGCACAAAAAAGAGATTGAATGAAATTATGGCAAAGCACACTGGGCAATTGGTGACTAAGATTTCCCAGGACACTGATCGGGATTATTTTATGACAGCAGAGGAAGCGAAGAAATATGGTATTGTAGATAAGATTATTAAGTAATAATCGAACAAAAAACCTATCTTTGAAAGATAGGTTTTTTTGTTTTTTAGTTAGGGGAGTAAAAATATTTTTTCATTTATTGCAGTAACGGAAGAAGGCTTTCTCCTGTCATATCTTCTGGTTGAGGAAGTCCCATCAATTCTAAGACAGTAGGGGCGATGTCTCCTAATAGTCCCTGGGGAGTCATATCGGAAATAGTTTTTTCAGCATGATGATTTTCCCCGGTAATAAACCATACCGGAACGGGATTAACGGAATGCTCTGTATTGATTTCGCCTGTGAGGCTATTGGATATTTCCTCCGCATTGCCATGGTCGGCAGTAATAAGCAAGCATCCATTTTTAATTAGCACGGCGGGGATGAGTTTTTCTAGGCACTTATCAATGGCTTCTACTGCTTTGATAGTTGCATCTAATTTTCCGGTGTGACCAACGATATCGGCGTTAGCATAGTTGATTAAGATAAAATCGTATTTTTCTTTTTCTACATTTTCAATAACAGTATCCGTCACTTCAAAGGCGCTCATTTCTGGAGCAAGATCGAAGCTGACGACATTTTTAGAAGGAATGATAATGCGATCTTCCTTGGGAAAAGATTCTTCTTGTCCACCATTGAAAAAATAAGTAACATGCGCGAATTTTTCTGTTTCGGCGATGCGTAATTGAGTTTTTTTATTGCGACTGATAATATTTCCTAAGCAGTCCGTCAATTTTATCGGAGGAAAAGCTATATTAACTGGGAGACCTTCCTCATATTGGGTCATTGTCACAAAATTGATATTTTTCAATTCAGTTCTTTTAAATTTCATAAAGCCTGGCAATGTAAAGGCCTTGGTGATTTGCCGAGCACGGTCTTCTCGGAAATTGAAAAATATCACAGAGTCGCCATCTTGAATGGTGGCAATTGGCTTATCTTGATGCATAACTACAGCTGGTTCGATATATTCATCATAGATGCCTTTGGAGTAGGATCCTTCGAGATAGCTAATGACATCAGTTATAGCCACTCCTTCGCCTTGCGTCATTGCTCGATAGGCTTTTTCTATTTTTTCCCAGCTATTATTTCTATCCATACCAAAATACCGACCTCCGATAGTAGCTATTTCCCCAATGCCAAGGCTAGCTGTTTTTTTCTGCAAATCGCGGATGACTTGAACTCCTGAATCCTGGGCACAATCACGGCCGTCAGAAAAAACATGCAGAAAAACATTTTTTACTCCTTGGTTTTTAGCCATTTCTAATAATGCATGAAGATGGTCTATGTGTGAATGTACGGCCCCCGTGCCTATAAGTCCCATTAAGTGCAAAGAAGCTTGATTGCTATTGGTGTCAGTCATAGCCTTTAGAAGAGCTGGATTTTTATAAAAAGAGCCATTTTGGATGCTCATAGATATTCTGGGCAGGCTTTGATAAAGTATTTTCCCTGTTCCAATAGTGATATGGCCTACTTCAGAATTTCCATATTCTCCCCAGGGCAATCCGACCGAGATGCCTGAAGCTTGAATGCTTATATTGGGATAAAAATGATTGAGTTTATCAATTGTGGGTAAATTGGCTTCCGCGATAGCATTGCCCTTGGGGCTTTTTCCGATTCCCCATCCATCCAGAACAATTAAAACAACAGGTTTGAACATAGAATAATTTTTTTAGAGGATTTATGTATGCATAATATCATTTTACTGCATCTTTGACAAAAAGCCTTCTGTATAATAAGATTTCAATAGGCTATTATATTCATTTACGAAATGCATGGACCTCCAGGCGGGAGGAAAATACATGATTTGAATGGTATAGCAGCGCAAAATATAATAATTTGTTTAAATTGATTTATTTATTGATAAATTTTTTATGTAATAATTATGGAGAAATTATTGCAAATTAGTAAAAAATAAGCATGATTATAGCTAATATTATTTATCAACTGAATAGAAGAAATCACCATGGAAATCATAATTGGCGCTTTAAGCTTGATTTTAGGCGCATCTTTTGGCTATTACGCCAGACAATCAATTGCAAGGAAGCAATTGGATACAGCGGAAAGTAAGGCTGCAAAAGCTCTAGAGGAGGCAGAAAAAAAAGTTAAAGAAATCGTTATTGAGGCTAAGGGTAAGGCGGTAGATATTTTAGAAGAGGCTAAGAAAAAGGAACAGGAGCGGGAGCAAAAAATAACTCGCTCAGAAGAGCGCTTGGAAAAGAGAGAGGTTGCTCTAGAAGGGAAGATGGATGAAATTGAGAGAGGGCGAGATTTGTTAGAAAAGAAAGCAGGAGAAATCCGTCAAATTAGAAAAGAAGTGGAAGAAACAAGGACGCAAGAGTTGAAAAGGTTGGAAAAAATAGCTGGACTTTCTAAGGAGGATGCTAAAAATGTCTTATTGCAATTGACTGAAGAAGAAAATAGGGATCTCATTGCCAA
>JBAZXY010000071.1:0-6886 GCA_041659585.1 Parcubacteria group bacterium
TTGCTATTTGGTCTCTTTATGCACTGTATGCACTTTACATTTCTTGCAATGCTTATTCATTTCCAACTTCTCCTTGATCTTCTTCTTGTTTCTAGTTGTGAAATAGTTGACTGTCTTGCAATCTTCACATTTCAATCTCGCTAGAGTGTCTTTGCTTTTTGCCATAATATTTTAAATTAGCTTGTTTATTAAATTCCACTTGAGCCGTTGACCAGAATCGAACTGGTGACCTCATCCCTACCAAGGATGTGCTCTACCAACTGAGCTACAACGGCACTCAGATTATTTTATTTATCATAAAATAAATCAAAGTGTGGGCAGAGAGGGAGTCGAACCCCCGTAGACCGAAGTCGACAGATTTACAGTCTGTTGTAATTGACCACTCTACCATCTGCCCATGCACCCATTGCCCTTGCGGGCTCAAATTTTAAATTTCAAATTTTAAATCACAATGACTACATTTAAAAATTCAAAATTTATACATTCAAAATTCCTTCGGAATTCAGAATTTAAAATTCAAAATTTATACTATGAGCCGCTCACCAGAGTTGAACTGATAACCTACTGTTTACAAAACAGTTGCTCTGCCATTGAGCTAGAGCGGCTTATTTTATTTTTTTCGATAACCCCTTACAACATTCATCCAATTGCCATTGTCCGCCATAGGCGGATCAGCCTATGGCTGAAGCTAGAGCGGCCTATCGCTATTCTATTTTTAAGCACTTTTCTATTATACCTATTTCTCCAAAACAATCAACCCTTCTTTGCATTCTAGCAAAAAATTGCTAATAAATCCAGGCTATGACCTATGAATCATAGTTTCCAATACTCGCATGCGGTATTTCACATTCCTGTTTTTCGGATCTAGTTTCAAAACTTGTTTGAAACATTCTTTAGCATCGTTCAAGCTATCAATCTCCATATAATATTCACCTAGTCGCTCATAAGCCTCCACATCTTTGGGATTAGCAGCGATTCTCTCAATTAATAATCCCTCCAGCCGATCTTTCATCTCCGCTCGACCATTTGGAGTCACCACACGATCGCTCACCATAGGCTTGATAATTTTTTCTTCAACCACATTAGCCTTTTTTATTACCACCTTTTCCTTTCGCAATACATTCTTCATACTGGCTAAATATGTCTTCTTCTGCTGCGCCTCATAATTATCCAGCTTTTCCTTAATTACCGCATCCTCATCCTTCTCCACGCTCCCATTTTTAATTTTCGTCGCTTTATTCTTATGCCCATCTCGCTTGATACGAATGGAATCATTCAAATTTTTTGATTGACTTTCTAGGCGCAAAAACATTATTCTAGCTCGACGCGTCAGCTTCTCTGAAAAAGCCAAGAAAACATTTTTTATCCAACCCCAATTAATAATGCCCATTCTCCGAGTTATTTTTCCCCAGAAGCCCATTGTTGCCAATCTAGCTCTATTTTCTTTTTCTAAGGCATCCTCGTCATCTAAACTTGCAATTTGAGGAGCCTTCTTCATAAAAAAAATGATTATTCCCGCTAGACTGAGAACTATTAAAATTGGAGGGATAGTAGAGTATAACATAATTTATTTTATATCTTCCTTTTTTAGCGATACATATTTACCATTTTCTAACTTCACTTTTATCTCTTGGGTAATAGCATTAACCTCAATGACAAACCCTCGCCCTTCCTTTGTATTCACATTACTATGCAGCTCCGGCATCCCAACAAGCATTTCCTTGTATTGCTGAGCCTCATAGGCCAGGCAGCACATCAGTCTGCCGCAAAGGCCAGACATCCGATCTGATCCGCGATGCGCGATTTGCTGCACTCGGGCCATATCAGTAGTAATGCTCTGCATGCTGCCATTATTACGCACACAGCACAGCTCCCGACCACAAATCCCATAACCACCTAGTTTCCGAGCCTCATCTCGTGAACCGATTTGTTGCATTCGAATAGACTTTTTTAATTCCTTTGACAAGCTGCGCACCAACTCGCGAAAATCAATTCTTCCATCAGCCGTAAAGGCAAAAATAACTTGCTTTCCATCCAGACTGACTCGAGTATCAATAAGCTTCATTTCAAGCTTCATCTCCTTAATCCCCTTGTGGCAAATTGCCAAGCAATTCTCTTTTTGTGCTTCGCATTGCAAAAAAACTTCTCGATCTCGGGGAGTAGCCACGCGCAATATCCTTTCCTTGGGCTCCTCCTTCGTATTAGCAACCACATCTTCTACGATACCAATTTCATTAGCATATTCAGCAGCTACGATAACTTGATCACCTTTGGCCAAAGCAAAATCACTTAGATATAGTTTTGGGTTATCCCAAGCATATACGCTCACTAAAACTTTTTGCATTTAATTTATAATTCAAAGCGAGAGAACTCACCCACTTGAATATTTTCACCTATCTTACTTATATTTTCCGTCAATAACTCTCCGATGGTTTGTTCTGGATTTTTTATGAAAGGTTGAGTCAATAAAGCATTTTCTTCCCTAAATTTCTTTTCCTTACCTTCCAAAATCTTGTCCATAATCTCCTGCGATTTTTTCTCTTCCGCCAGTTGTGCGGTCCAAATCTCTCTTTCCTTAGCCACCACGTCAGCACCCACCTCTTCTGGCTTGAGATATTTCGGATTAGCAGCGGTGATATGCATCGCGATATCTTGTGCTAGAGCTTTAAAGTCGTCATTCCTTCCTACAAAATCAGTCTCGCACAACAGCTTCACCATCGCGCCCACTCGACCGTTGGAGTGAATATATGACACAACCACACCCTCACTGGCAATTCGATCTGTTTTTTTCATAGCCTTCTCTTGACCTCTTTTCCGCAAAATTTCGATCGCCATAGCATCATCTCCATTGGCGGCGTCAAGGGCTTTTTTAACTTCGACGATACCAGCTCCAGTTCTTTCTCGTAAACTTTTTATTTGTTCTAATGTACTCATGTTATTCTTGTCCCACTCGCAAGTGGTTTTTAAATAGTTTTATTTAGTAGTTTCTGTTTTTACTGAAGTAGTTGCGGCAGCCATTTTAGCCACCTGATTAGTTTTCGCTTTTTCTTTCCCAGCCAACACCGCTTTCACCACATAACCAATCATCAAACGTAAAGAAGAAATGGCATCCTCATTAGCAGGAATCGGATAATCGATATTGCCTGGATTAACATTAGTGTCCACTAAAGCGATAATTGGAATATTTTTCTTGATAGCCTCCTTAATAGCTAAATCATCTTCATTTACTCCAGTCACAAAAATAGCACCCGGCATTCGCATCATATGTTTGATACCACCCATTCTGCGCTCCAAGCGCTCCAATTCTTCAGCAATCTTCATTTGTTCAAATTTGGTATATTTATCATATTCCCCTCTTTTCATTTTTTCTTCTCCATCACGCAAAAATCTAGTCCGGCCTGAGATATTCTGAAAATTAGTAAAAGTTCCACCCAACCATCTATCGATAACGTAGGATGAATCACATTTTTTCGCCGCTGACTCAATCAAGCGCTTGACTTGCTTCTTGGTTCCAACAAAAAGAATATCTTGTCCTTCGGAAACAATCTTTTCGATAAATTGAGTGGCTTCTTCCAAATGAGCGACTGTTTTTTGCAAATCCAAGATATTTACTCCGTTTCGGGTACCAAAGATATATTCATCCATCTTCGGGTTTTTTCTTGATTTCTGATGACCAAAATGCACACCTGCCTTCAACATGGTGTTCATATCAATTTTTAGTCCGGCAAAATCAAAATCGACAAAGTAGTCTTCATTGATCCTTTTCATTGCTACTTTTTCAGCAGCAGCCATCGCCACCTCTTCCTCAGAGGAAGCAATTTTCTTTTCTTCTGTCATTTTTTTATAGCCCCATCTAAACATTCCTCTACGGGAATTATTCAGTGTGGCCGATCCTTAATTTATTATATCCTTCTCAAAATGAGAAAGAACCGCTACTTCTTGTTAAATGGTCTTTTAATCCCAATCCACCTTCGCCAGTTGGCTCGGGACGGATGGGCAGGAATAGACCCAAAAAGTATGTGATTTATACCTAAGCAGTATACCAGCACCCCCGACTCTTGTCAATTCTTAATATCTATGCTAAATTGTCTAAGTAATAAAAAAACAAGAAATGGATAAGTCCAGCGCCTGCCTGTCAGTAACTGGAGTTTAAAACTATTTACTAATATTCTTATGAAAAAGAAAATACACCCAGAATACCACAATGATGCTAAAATAATCTGTGCTTGTGGCAACATCATCGAGGCCGGATCAGTCCTTAAGGAAATGAAAGTGGAAATTTGCTCCGCTTGCCATCCTTTTTACACTGGCAAGAAGAAATCACTGGATACAACAGGACGCGTCGATAGATTTAAGAAGTTGACTGAAAAAGCCAAGGACAAGAGCGAAGTGCGCAGCAAAACCGAGAAAAAAGCAGCGGTGAAAACCAAGAAAGAGGCTAAAACCAAGAAATAAGCTTTCTTCAATAACAAAAAGCTCCTTTACCAAAAGGAGCTTTTTTATTTTTCCCATACCAGGTAAGCGGTCATGCCTTGCTTTCTTTTGCGGTGCGCGATGGCTCCTAAAAAATGCGCCTCTTTTTGAGAGAATCCCAGCTTTTCCCCTAAAACCGCCCATTCCTCCATAGACTGATACATGCCTGTCCATGGCATGTAGCTATTTTGCGTATTCATCAGCCAATCATTGAGGAACAAAAAATTATTTTTGTCTTCGACAGATAGATCCAGAAAATCAGCTGTCACATCCGATAGTTCCAAATGAAATTGACTTAGATATTTTCTTATTTCTTGGATTTGCCCCTCCATGCCTCCCGCATTAATTAGAGGAAAAGACTCTTCAAGCAGAAGTAATTTCCCGCCAGAACGCAAAACATCCCTAATGCCGCTTAAGATTATTTTAATTTCCTCCAGATTTCCCAGATGATGTAAGACTAATTTTATCACCGCCAAATCCACTGAATTTTTTTTAATGTTCTGTAAATCCCTTTGAAATTCGATGCGCTTATCCACCCCCTCTAGCACCGGACTACTTTTAAGATCAACACCGATTAATTTTTTAAGCTGCGCATTATTTTCAGCTAATTCCTTTAGCAAGGCTAGCTTGCCACAGCCGAAATCTAGAACAGTCTCCATACCCAAGAATGCACTATCCATAATTTCCAAAAACATATCCTTCGGCTTTCCCAATCCCGCCCCTTCTTTCCAATATTCCTTAAGCTTCTTGTTGTGGAATTTATTTATAGCCCTCTTGTCCAATTTAACACCCGTCGTTAAGAGATAGTTGAAAAAATCATCCACAAATTGTTCCGGATCTGTCAGGTTGGTATGGCCTGCCACCCAATGTTTTTTCAATGCCGACAATATTACTGGCCTGTCCAAAATTAACAGCGGATTTTCCAAGATTGCTTTTTCCATTTCCGATATCCCCATTATGACTTATTTCTTTTGACTTATCGATTTTATTGAAGTATAATGCATTATAGTTTTCAAGTAAAACATTCATACATTCCCATGCAATCAATTATTGAAGAAATTAAAAAAGAAAATACTGATATCAGCCTGCAACTCAATTCCCCTGAGGTTTTTTCTGATATGGCGAAGATGGCAGCTCTCGGCAAGCGCCAAGCTGAATTATCTGAAACTATCCGCCTCATTTCGGAACTGGAAAAGGTCACTTTACAAATGCAAGAAAACGCTAGTATCGCTAATAATGATGCCGATGCGGAAATCCGACAAATGGCTATGGAAGAGAATATTGCTCTTGCCCAAGCCAAAGAAAAACTGGAACAAGAGCTGGAGCTGATGCTCATTCCTAAGGATCCTAATGATCAGAAAAATAGTATTGTCGAAATTCGTGCTGGTGCTGGAGGGGACGAATCTGCCCTTTTTGCAGTGGAACTTTTCCGCATGTATTCTCGCTTTGCGGAAAAAAATGGCTGGAGAATTTCCCTGCTTAATTCTAATGTCACTAGTGGTGGTGGCTATAAAGAAGTAACTTTTGAAGTGAACGGAGTTGGATCATATGGGAAAATGAAATTTGAATCTGGAGTGCATCGCGTACAAAGAATTCCTGAGACAGAAAAGAATGGCCGCGTGCACACTTCCACCTCCACCGTCGTAGTTTTGCCGGAAGCAGAAGAATTTGACTTTAAACTCAATGAACAAGATATCCGCGTGGATACTTTTTGTTCCTCCGGTCCAGGAGGGCAGTCAGTTAACACCACTAAAAGCGCCATCCGCCTTACTCACATCCCCTCGGGCCTCATTGTTTCTTGTCAGGATGAAAAATCTCAAATCAAAAATAAAGAGAAGGCCATGAAAGTGTTGCGCTCCCGCCTATTGCAAATTGAAGAAGATAAGCAAGCTAAGGAATCAGGAGATGCCCGGCGCTCCCAGATCGGCACTGGAGACCGCAGTGAGAAAATCCGCACCTACAATTTTCCCCAGGACCGCATCACTGACCATCGCGTGAAAATGAATTGGAGCAATATTCACAGCATTCTGGAAGGCAATCTGGATGACATTATCACCGCTCTGGTGGAAGAAGATATCAAACTTAAAATGCAAGTCTAACTTTTTATCATATTTCTAGCCGTTATCTACTTACTACTAAAAAAACCACCTAGTAACTAAGCTATGTGGTTTTTTCATGAAAACATTTATGACAAAAAAATTACGCCCTTTTTTTAAATATTTTTTCCGGAAAATTTTTCATGGCATCCGAAAAGGCTGTAGCAGCAAATCTTCCCAACGGGCAAAAAGTAGTGTTACGAAGCGCCCACAAAATATCTTCCAGAGCTGCCACGTCACGCTCCGCAATTTCTCCGTCGCGCATGCGCTTGGCAATTTCCCACAATCGGAAAGTTCCTTCACGACACGGCATGCAT
>JBAZXY010000072.1:0-6834 GCA_041659585.1 Parcubacteria group bacterium
GCAAGACACTGTTCAGGTTGTGGATAATCCCTATCTCATAAGCATGGTGGCGGATAAGAGTTTGACAGCGGTGTTTGTGCCAGGTATTTCTCTGCAAACAACTCTTAAAAACCAAGCATTTTCCTCTGAAAGAATTAAGCAATATTCTTTCACTCTGCTGGAAACTACCTCAATAGCTATTCTTTCTGGTGATTCTCTGGATGTTAAGGCGAGAGTGTTAGATTCTAATGGCAATGCTGTTTTAGATGAAAATGGCAGTGAATTTTGCGATGACTATATGGATATTGGTTCTGTCTCTCAAAATGGCCATCTTCAAACCAACTTCATGTATCGCAAACAGAATTTGGTAGCTGGAACATACATCTTAGAGGTGACTCCAAAAGATGATCAGACTCCGATTGTTGGTAATTTCTCTATTGTCTTTCTCAAAAAGCCGGCCAATTCCGCTGAATTTTTCGCCGGGATGGATGCGCTTTTGGATGATGATGACACCTCTAACGATTATCTTGATATTTATGTGAAAGCGTTGTATCCGGAGTTTTATTCTACAGTGGATGATGTGGAAGCCTATAGTAATTATCATGAATGCCTTGATGATACTGATCACAATGTAAAAGCAGAAAGGCAGTGCAAGGCATTGGTAAATTTCTATCTTCATGAAATTCTCGGCAACGGTTATCTGGAAGGAGATACATATATCCAATCAACGAATTGGACAAAATTCGATGATGCGGATAGCAACTGCGTGGCAGACAGTGATTATATCATGACCAACAATGCTGATGGTATTTTGATCTATCACAGCACTGATTCATTTGGCTCGTCCCATAATTGTCCTTCCGGGGATTATTTCTACCGCCCTGGAGAAAGTTCAGCTTATCGCGGAGTAGGAAATCTAAAGGACTACGTTTCTCGCGGCGATGTATTTGTCAAAACTGGACATTACGGCTTGATTTATGGCTATGATGAAACAGTAGAAACGGTTAAGGTTCTTGATGCTAATTGGGCTGATCCTATGGATGGAAAAATCCGTAAAGGAACTGCGACATCAAGAGACTCCGAATCCTGGAAAGTAACTAGACCGCAATAAGTAAAACAAAAAACCCTGTTAAACAACATACCCTGCTGATTATCATATCAGCAGGGTTTCTTTTTTATGAACGGTTGCTTTCTATTTAATAAATTTCACCGACTCCTCATTAATATCTGGAGCATCCATCATTTCTCCATAGATGAATGCGAATTTTGTTTTTGATTCGTTTTTAGTATAAATGAAATGACCATTTCCAGGGAGTGCACAAATTTTATATGTTTCTTCTGTAAATTTTCTTTGCCTTATCATACCAGCGCTTACATCGCCATTGTTTAGTGGAACGTATTCCTTCTTCTGCTTTATATAATAAACCGTTTTTCCACGATCCACATATGAATCAATAACACATTTGGATGGTGAACCTCCTTTCTGCTTCATAACTCTCGCAATCGCATCTTCAATCGATTCATTAGTACTTTTTTCATAGACATTTAATCCTCCAATACCTGGCCAATAAATGACACCATCAACTATTTGACACTCCTTATTTTCAGCACAAATTTCTTTGTTTCTCTCTGTATCTTCTTGCGCTACCATTAATTTAATTTCATTGTTTTTTTCTTGGATGAAACTATTGATTTTTCCTACCCTTAATGATTTATATGAAAACTCCACTCCAAGATTATCACTTTTATAATAGATATCCTCATTTTCATTAGATTGCTCCTTCTTTTTTTCTGCTGGAGTGCTTTCTTGAGTCATCGCCACATCATTTTTAATCCCACTCGTTTTACTATTTTTTTCATACACTAGCACAAAAGCCACTGCAGTAGCTGAAAAAATAACAATTATCACCACTCCCAGCCAAGTCGGGATTTTTTTGTTGTCGATCATTTTATTTTGGATTTATTTTTATAATTATATTATCGCAAAAAATAGTGGTATTGTAAATTTTTATTGCCTAACCATCCTGCCCGCTTCTATTAAAATCCCTTCTTTTTCCAAGCGGGCTATTTTTTCTTTTTGCCCGAAAGCGAATCCTCCCACTCGCCCGTCGCTGCGCACCACCCGGTGACAAGGGACCGTCGGCGCGAAAGGATTCTTGTGCAGGGCGCTGCCCACTGCGCGGGCCGCTTTCGGCCGGCCAATCCGCCTAGCGATGTCCGCATAGGTCAAAACTTTCCCTCGCGGAATCTTTTTCGTCTCGGCATACACCAATTTTTGAAACGCGGTTATTTTTTGCATTATGATATCCCATTTATTATTCATCTCACTAAGTTATATATTTCTAACTTCCAACAAACTCTGCGTATGAAATTTAGCTGCGCAATCGCCAAGATTAAAAAAACATTTTTAGATGTTGCAAGATATTATCATTTGCACCATCTCGCTTGCCAAAATCGTTAATCGCCGCTACTCGCTCTTTATATATCTTGCTTATAATTATGTGTGTTATTTTTAATTTTTTAGCCAAAGCTTCTTGCTGGCATTTTTCAGCATATTCTTGAAAAAACTTCATTTGAATCATTAATTGTTCCAAGACCTGAAATTGAATCCAATGATTATTCAAAGCATCTTTATTTTTTGCAGTTTGCAATTCAAGCAATTCCGTAATTGTTTCTACGTCAGCAGTTATAACCGCTCTTGGTATGTTCGATAACTGACCTTTGAAGTCACCGTTGTTTGATTGAAAATATTTTATTTCCGCCATTTTGCCAACTGCTATTTTTTCTTTTATTTCTATAAATTTCTTCTCTAAATTATTTGAGAATGTCGCATCTATTGCCAAGCCAATGTGAGAACTGGCAGATTCTTCTTGCTCAATTTCAACAATCATATCCACATGATTAATATAATCATCATACAAAGATGTCGGCGTAATTATTGTGTCAGAGCCAAGCCAATTTCCCAACTCCGCCTGGATGTTCAAAATAGATTCAAAAATAGTGGCAAATTTTTTTGCTTTTTCCTCTTCAGGACTATTTCTCTTTGAAAATTTATTTCGTAACTGGTTTGCTATTTCTATATCTGCATCAATCTTTTTTTGACCATAGACACCCACAAAATCATTCTCCGGAATTCGATATTGATCCAGCTCTTTTTCCGCCTGTTTATAACTGCCGTCTAGATTCATCAATCCAAATTCGCTTCGATTATTATGCATTCTTTCACCATTAAACATTTTTTTATTTCATTAAAAATAAATCTAATTACCTTTTTATTATAACATACCTATCATTAGAAATTCCCTTATCTTTTATTACAAAAGTATTTATTGCGTCGACTAGGATTGTTTTCATATTCCTGATAAATTATTTGTTTAATTTCTGCCGCTTAGCGATCACCAGGCGGATTTTTTCGTAGCTGATGTCAGTTGGAAGTTGTTCTTTCATGGCTTTCAAGGAATGTGGACTGCCCGCTGCCGGCAGGACTTGTGAAATGAGCGCTTCTTCCTCTGGGCTAACAAATTTGGCAATGTCCAAGGCGCCACCGCCTAGGTACCACAGCACCAAGTGATTGAAAATCGTGCTCATACCCAAGCCGCGAATCTTAGCCATCTGTTCCGGTTCATAACCGCGTTCATACATGTGCGCGGTTTCCATGACCGTGTCACTCAACTCATCACTGTGCTTGCGACTGACTTTTCTTTTGGCAGTTTTGTCCTCCACTTTTTTCCAATTCAAGCACACGTCGCATCCCTGGCAATTTTCCTCTTTTTCTCCCAACTCGGGATCGTTGAAATATTCCAAAATAATTTTTCTGCGGCACTGCTTGGCCGTGGCATAATTCACCATCTTTTCCAAGCGGTCATACTTCACATCAATCACTTGCGCAATCTCTGCTTGGCTCTTGCCTTGAGCTTGCATATTCTGCTTGTCGAGGCGGATGAAATATTTGTGGGTGGTGACGTCGCGCTTGCCATGGAGCAAAATACAAAAAGCCTTCTCGCCGTCCCGTCCCGCCCTGCCAGCTTCTTGATAATATCCCTCGATGCTGCCCGGCATGCCGCAATGGATGACATAGCGAATGTCGGCCTTGTCCACACCCATCCCGAAAGCCACCGTGGCCACAATCACCTTAAAACGGTTCTCCATGAAATCATTTTGAATCTCCTCCCGCTCTCCGGCTGACATCCCGGCATGATAGGCCTTGGCGCTGATGCCCTCTTTGCGCAAATACTGCGCGATGCCTTCGGCGTTCTTGCGTGAAATGGAATAGACAATCCCGGAGCCTGGCAATGATTTCACAATCCGCAACACTTCATCAAAGCGCTCGGTAGGGGTGAGATTTTTTTGAGCAAAGAATCTGATGTTCGGCCGATCAAAGCCACGGATGAAAATCTGCGGGTCTTGCAATTCCAAGCGAGCAATGATGTCGTCTTTCACTTCAGGAGTGGCTGTGGCTGTAAAAGCGGCCACGCAGGGACGCGTGGGCAAGGTTTGGATATATTTACCTATTTCCATATAATCAGGCCGGAAATCGTGCCCCCATTGCGAAACACAATGCGCCTCATCCACCGCCAAAAGAGAAATCTCCAAGCTAGCCAGCAACGTGCGGAAACTAGGGCTGGCAAAACGCTCCGGCGCGATATAGACCATTTTGATCTTCCCCGCCTGAATAGCCGCAATCCGCTTTTCTATTTCCTCAAAATCCACCGAACTGTTGAGAAACGTCGCCGGGATGCCGCGCGCCGTCAAGCTGTCCACCTGATCCTTCATAAGGGCGATGAGGGGTGAAACTACAATGGTGATTTTGTCACTCAAAATTGCCGGCAGCTGATAGCACAAAGACTTTCCTCCGCCGGTCGGCATCAGAGCCACCACATCCTCTCCGCGCAAGATGCTTTCGATAATCTCTTTTTGTCCCGAGCGAAACTCGGAAAAATCAAAATATTTTTCCAGTTGTTTTTCTAACATAACATATTCTGTCTAATTTATATGCCTACGCTTATCATTATAACAATCCACCGTAAGCTTGTGAAAAAGTATCGAGAAAAAATGGAATGGCAATCGCCAAGCCAATCATCGGCACCACCGTCATCACTACGGTGGCAATAATGGTAGCCAGAAAATATTTTCTGGTTTTTTCCACGCTCCGCCAAATAGCTTCAATTTTTTGATCCTGCTCTTCTAATTTCTTGAGAATTTCTTGTTCCATAACTTTATTTTAATGAAATTTATTTATAATTCCCTTTGTATTATCTTACTCCCTTTCTTCCCTTTCGCCAATCGTGGTGTATACTAAGTATGATAATAGTCCCTTACCAATTGCTCAATACACTCAACCACTGGAGGTTATTATGCATATTGCAAACAACATGCCCAAAAGCAAAACTATTAATCTCCATTATTTTTATGCCAAAATTGATGCCGCTTTGAACATTATCTATGCCCAAGAAGACTTCTTTGTTAATGATATCCAAGATCTTTTGCGCATAAAAAATGGCCTTGACGTTCTTTCGTCTATTTTTGAAACGGAAATCCATAATCGCGTGCTCTGGGCCAACACTCCGAGCATACTTTTCAATCCACTTCAGGCAAAAAAAATTACCCATGAAATTGATGTTATTCAGGGACTGGAGAGCTATAATCATGCGTTAGACGAAGAAATTGATGATCTCCTCGATAATGTATTATTTCTTCTGCCGCCAATAACTTTAGTTCTTCAATGAAAAAACCCGCTACGCCAATCTGGGCCTAGCGGGTTTTCTTTTTGAGTCACTGTTTTGCAATTACCAATCCGGCCATTCATCGCCATCGATGGATTTGGTGATATTGGTGAGCGCTGAGCCATCTACATTCAACGTATAGAGATTGGTGCCGATATTATGCCAATCACTGCCCACGCCATAAAAAACAATTTTCTGTCCGTCGGGCGACACTCTTGGGCGGTGATCGGGATTCACATTCACACTGGAAAGATGGGAAACTTGTTGCAGACCTATATCAGCATATTCTTTTTTATTCCCAGATAACCAATTAGCAACCAGCTTAGCATAGCTCACTTTCCAAATCTCCATTTGACTGGTGCGGTTGGAAAGAAAATAAATCGTTTGGCCATCCGGCGACCAACCCGGCTCATGATCGCTCAAGTCTGGATCAGCTGAAGACAGCAATTCCCAGCGATCTGTGCCATCCACCTTAATCACTTGCAAGCGAAAATCGATATCCGTTCCTGCCTGATTATAGGAAAAAGCGATGACGTCACTCGTCGGCGACCAGCTCGGCCATAGGACCGTGCTCCCCCCTTCGGCAAACGTCAATTGTCGGATATTTTGACCATACATGTCCATCACAAACAAATTAGGGGTATTGTTTCGGTAGGATATATATGCCAGAGACTGACCATCTGGCGACCAAGTAGGAAATTTATCATAACTGTCCCCAAACGTCAGCTGACGACTCACTGCTCCATCCGCGGTCATGATGAAAATATGGTCCCGATGATCAACATTCATCGCATAGGCAATGCGGGAATATTCCGGTGACCAAACTGGATGACTGATGAATTTTTCCACCGTTGTCAGGCGCACTTTGCCGGAGCCATCCGAATTCATAGTATATAAATCATAATCGGCGCCTGTGGTCTCTCCCCGATCTGAAGAAAAAACAATTTTGCCCTTGTTTTCCGGATTGCCTCCAGTGGGTGGATTATATAATCGCTGATAGAAAGCCTCATCTTCTCCAGATAATTTCTTGCCGTTATCATCCGTTATTTTATTATTAATTTGGCCACTCTCATTTTTGCCAGGAAAAAAAATCATCGCCAAAGCGCTAAGGAGAAAAATAGCTGCCAACAAA
>JBAZXY010000073.1:0-6735 GCA_041659585.1 Parcubacteria group bacterium
CTCCCTATTGAAATATGCTGCCGATGGACCGGATGGCGCACTCTATATGCAGGCACGCGCCGCGGCTTCCAACTTCGGCACCGCTAACCGCGCTGTCATCACCCACAACATCTCCGAAGCCATCAAAAAGACCCTAGGACGCGATCCGGAGATGGATCTCATCTATGACCTGCCCCACATTTCCATCACCCAGGAAGAGCATTTCGGGAAGAATGTGTGGGTGCATCGCAACAACACCTCCCGCGCCTACGGACCGAGCAAGATGACGGATCACCCGATCTACAAAGAAACCGGCGAACCGGCTTTCATCCCCTCTTCCATGAGCACTTCGGCCTATATCTGCGTGGGCACTGATCGCAACGCAGAAAGTTTTTTCTCCGCTCCGCATGGCACCGGCAAGGGCAAAAACCTGAAAGAAAAAAGCATTGCCAACAAAGAAGAACTGTTTGCTAAAATGGAATCTAAGGGAGTCAAATTATATAACGCCAAATCCTCCATCGTCCTCAATCAAGATTCCGCCCGCTACAAAGACATCGACAAAGTCATCCAAAGCGTGGAAGACAACGGCGTCGCCCACGTCATCGCCAAGATGCAACCGGTAAGTGTGATCGTGTATTAAAAATTTTTATATTTTTTCAATAACAACTTATCATTTTGTCCATAAGGCTTTCGCGCATAATAGCGCTTGGCGTGTTCCACAAGTAGGGCATGGAATTCTTGATAGGCCACTACTAGTTCTTTCGGATGGGCAATTTCTTTTCGCAACGCCTCTTCACACAATTGCTTCACGCTGGCATAGCTGGCGGTTTCCGCGATGAGTCCCAAAGCCATCAAGATTCTTTTAGTATAGGCATCCACCACAAATTCCGGCTGGCCGAAAGCATAGAGCAGCATGGAATCAGCGGTTTCCGGACCAATGCCAACAATCGTTAACAATTCCTCTCGAGCGGGCACTCGCTCTCCTAATCCTTGAAAAAAGAGGGTGAAATTCCGGATGTAGCGCACTTTCTGATTGTGATAGCCAGATGGGCGAATAGCCGCTTTGAACACCTCTTCCTCTAATTGCAAAATAGCCTCTGGCGCCAGTGCGTTGATGTTTTTTAGATTCAAGAGTGATTTTTCCACCGCCGGCCACGCCGTGTTTTGCGTGAGAATCGCTCCCAGACAAATTTCAAATTGTTCCGCCCGATTACGCGGGAAACTATAATCCCCCATATGATAGCCCTGCACCGCTCCGGTCTTGGTCGGATTGGTGCCGGCGTGACCTACTAGAGGCCACCATCCCTGTGGGCCATAAGCTTCATATAATTTCTTATACAAAGAGTGTATTTTATTCATATATCATACCTAAATATTCACTTATCCAAAATAACATATTTCATCAACATGCACAAAAAAACCTCTCACAATAGAAGAGGCTTTTTTAATTTGTGGGTATGTAAAATTCTAACGACGCTCCCGAGAACGACCGGATCCACTGCCGCCTTTGCGTGCGGCGAGACGACCGCTGCCGCCACTACGTTTCCTGTCAGAAAAATTCCGCTTCGGGCTATCCATTTTGAAATCCCCGATGACAGTGGCTTCCATTTCTTTGCCATGGAAACGCGCCGACCGGAAGCTTCTGGCGATGTCCGCCTCTTTGGTCTTGTCAATGCCAAAGACTGTGAAGCTGTCCATCATCTTGATCTTGCCAATCTCCGCCCCTTTCAATTCCTTTTGCGCATTAATCAAGCCGAACAAAGTCTTGGTGTCTAATTTATCTTTCTTGCCGATATTCAAACGCACATTAATGAAATTCTCATCTGGTTGACGCTCTCGCTGGTCCCGTCGTGCTCCGCCGGCACCTTCTGTTTGTTTTTCCATGGGCACAGATTCAAAATCCTTGGCATTCTTATACAAATTCAAGAAATGGTTGAATTCCGCCGAAACAAAGCGCGTCAGCAACTCTTCCCGCGTCAAACCGCCTAAGATTTTTTCTACCGCCGGCATGAACGGTGCAATCTCTTTTTCATCTATTTCAATATTCTTCATTCGCTCTACCAAAGAAAGTAATTGTTTTTCACAAATCTTTTCGCCAGATGGCACTTTTTTTAACTGAA
This sequence comes from Parcubacteria group bacterium, assembly GCA_041659585.1. Classification (GTDB taxonomy): domain Bacteria; phylum Patescibacteriota; class Minisyncoccia; order Moranbacterales; family UBA2206; genus UBA8518. Next base: position 2,100 of record JBAZXY010000073.1, read on the forward strand.
AAGGCTTGCCGATTTTTCTTTCCAGATCATGGATCTTGCGCATTTCTCTTCCGGTCAAAATAGACAACGAGATGCCACTTTTGTGGGCACGTCCCGTCCGGCCACTGCGATGCACATAGGTATCATTCATGTCCGGCAAATTATAGTTGATAACGTGCGTCAAGTCATCCACATCAATTCCGCGAGCGGCCACGTCCGTTGCTACTAGCAGTTGCACTTTGCGTTGACGGAAACGTTCCATAATCAGGGTACGCAAATTCTGCGGCACTTCGCCATGCAAAGCCTCGGTGGAATAGCGATCTTCTTTCAACCGATCAGCAATCTCTTGCGTTTCAGCGCGGGTACGACAAAACAAAATGCCATAGACGTCCGGTTCAGAATCCAAAGCCCGTCGTAAAGCTTCATATTTTTGGCCTGGTTTCACTAAATAATATTGATGCACCACCTTGTCCGCCCCGACATTTTTTTTGCCCACACTGATTTCATGCGGAGCATGCATATATTTCTTGGCAATGTTGCGGATAATCGGTGACATGGTGGCGGAAAACAATAGGGTTTGTTTTTCCTTGGGTGTGTCCGCCAAAATATCATCCAAATCTTCTTTAAAACCCATATCTAGCATCTCGTCCGCCTCATCCAGCACCACAAAACGAATGGTTTGCATTTTCAAAATTTTGCGACGAATCAAATCGTGTACCCGCCCCGGGGTGCCAATGATGACATTCGCCCCAGCGCGTATTTGTCGGATCTGCCCATCAATCGGCTCACCGCCATAGACCGCTGCAATCGACACATGTTTGGAATGTTTGGCAAAGCCCGCCATTTCTCGACTGATCTGCAAACACAATTCGCGAGTTGGACATAGGACAATGGCTTGAGTGTCCTTGGACTGCGTTAGTTTGTGCAAAATCGGCAAACCAAAAGCCGCAGTCTTGCCCGTGCCAGTTTGAGCTAGCCCAATTAAGTCTTGCTCGTTTTCCAAGAGAAACGGAATAGATTCTTCTTGGATAGGCGTGGCTTCGATATACCCCAATTCTTCCAGACTTTGTTGCAAGTGGGCATTTAATCCCAGTTCTTTAAATGTTTTCATAAATAATAGTTTTTGGCTAAATTATTTGATTAAGTTAGCCTCAAGTTCCGACATATACATCGCTGACATATCCAATTCGAAAAGCTATCATACAGTATGACACGTTTTCTAAACCCTGTAAAGGCCAAGCACCTACACTTCATTTACTAGTCTAATTTAAGAATCAATGCCATTGCATAATAAATAAAACTTCGCCTAACATGCGAAGTTTTAAGTGATTTTATTACATCCCAAACATTTTCTTGGCTTGCTCGATTTGCTCATCAGTCACTTGCCCAGTGGCTTTCATAGCTTTCATCACGCCCAAGATTTTGTCTTTGTTTTCCGGTCGCATAGCTTCCTGCATCATTTTCTCCCGTTCTTTGGGACTCATCTTGGCCATTTTCTTCATGGCAATGGCTTGCAGCATCCCCATCTTGGGAGCATTGGCTGCAACATCATCACCAGCTGTCGCTGCTGTTGTACTTTTACTAAATGGATTCCACATAGTTCATGTCGGCATGTCAGCATATTATCAAATTAGCAGAATGGCTAAAATGTTAATATGATAAAATGTTAATATTATTTTTATTATTTCTTAATTTGCAAATTATAGCTCGTCACTAGTAGGGCTGAAGCAATGAAAATAGAAGAATACGTTCCAAAAGTGATGCCAACAAGAAGCGCTAGCGAGAAACTTTTGACAGACTCCCCTCCAAAAAAATAAATGGATAGTAGCGTAATAATAACCGTTAGTGATGTATTGATAGAGCGCACTAAAGTTTCATTGAGACTGCGATTGACTACTTCCGGGAAAGGTTCCTTGCCTGAGCCCTTAAGAAGATTCTCCCTGGTTCTGTCATACACCACGATCGTGTCATGCACAGAAAATCCCAAAATAGTCAGGAGGGCCGCCACAAACGGAATACCCACCTCTACGCCATAGAAATGTCCTAAAACAGAAAAGATACCCACTGTGATGAAAACATCGTGCACCAAAGCAACTACCGCTCCAAAGCCATATTTCCAAGATTCCACTGGACGAGAAACTTTGCGAAAAGCAAAAGCAATAAAAGACATAATCCCCACACTAGCCCAAAAAAGAGCCCACAAAGATTTATTTTTCAACTCTGAAGAAATAGATGAATCACGGTAGTCCGCTCGTAATTGCTTGGATTCAGCATATTTTTCACTAATTTTCTTCCATACATCCTGATTAATACTGTCCGCCACTGAACCATAACTAATAAGCAGTGAGTCACTGCCTTTTTTTTGCACGGTCAAACTATTTAGCTTCAAGTCAGCCAACGTCACCACCATTTCATCATTCGTTGGAACACCTTGGGAAAATTGCACTTCCAGCAAAGTGCCACCAGTGAAATCAATGCCATATTTCAATCCCCAAATCGAAATACTCAGCACGCACAGGACTGTCAGGATAATTGAGAATGTGTAGGTATACTTTGTTTTTCCAATAATATTGTACATGTTTATAATTCTTTAAATCCCTAGTTGATTAAAATTTTCCGCCCAAGGCGGATCAGCCTATGGCTGAAAAAATTATTATTTAATATCTTTTTTATTCACTCCCACCAACCACAATTTATTGGCAATCCATTCGCCCAGAATGAACTGCAGGAGCGTTTTGGAAACAGTCACCGCCGTAAACATCGACAGCAGCACTCCAATGATGAGTGTAATAGCAAAGCCTTTTACAAATCCCGTACCTAATTCAATCAAGATGAAAGCCGTAATGATGGAAGAGAAGTTGCCATCCCGAATAGATGTCCAAGCCCGCTTGAAACCCTCATCTAGAGCCCCCATAATATTGCGACCCTTGCGAATTTCTTCCTTCGTTCGCTCAAAAATAAGAATATTAGCATCCACAGCCATACCAATGGAAAGCACAAAACCTGCAATCCCCGGCAAAGTCAAAGTGATTTGCCACGGAGTCAATCCAGACAGCTTGAAAATAGTAATCATGAGACCGGTGTAGATGAGAAGCGCCAGAGAAGCAATAAGGCCCAAAAAGCGATAATATACTAGCATAAAGATAATTACCAAGCCCAACCCGATGAAGCCTGCTTTCATACTTTTCTCCAAAGACACCCCTCCCAATGAAGCATCTACACTTTCTTGATTCACTAGCGTTATCGGCACCGGCAAAGCCCCTTCATTCAACCTTTTCACTAACTTCTTCGCTTCATCAGTAGAAAACTTTCCAGTAATTACCGCCTCCCCATTAGTGATTTCTGCTTGCACCGTAGGAGCACTAATAACCTCTCCATCTAAATAAATAGCTACGCTCTTCTGCATATTTCTCTTAGTAATTTCCGCAAATAACTTAGAGCCTTCTGCATCGAATTTCAAAGCTACTTGTGGCTCGGAAAGACCCTGCGAAGAGAAAGTCACTGCCGCATTTTGCAAATTCTTGCCGGTCAGACCAGTGGAAACCCAATTAGTCTTGGATTGTGGTTGCGCTTGCTTGGCAAACAAAATCAAAGCGCTATGCACCTCTAGATCATCCCCTTCCCCGCGCTGCTCAATCTTTTTGATAATAGCCCAGCCATATTGAGTCTCTATAAGATCCTTATACACCTCGCCATCCTTCAAATTGCTATCAAAAATGACCTCATCCAGTTCTGGGATTAGTTGCCCATTCTTTTTGAAATCCAAATCACCGCCATTATCTTTGCTTGATGGGTCCTGACTATTATCTCTGGCTAATTGCGCAAAATCTTCTCCCGCCACAGCCTTGACCAAAATTTCTTTAGCCTTTTCTTGATTTTGAGCATTCATTTTATCCAAGAAATCCTGCGGAATTTGATTAGAGGTATCCTCTGGACCTTCCTCTTTGAATTCCAAAAATGGCATTTCGCCAATCATTTTTTTAGCCTCATTAATGTCACTCACCCCCGCTAGCTCCACAATCAAGCGACGATCTTTTTCTCCAGATTTAGTAGTGTAGATAATCGGCTCCGCCACGCCAAAAGCATTCACTCGACGTTCTGCGGCGTCCTGCAAGCCTTGAATAGATTCATCGATCTTACTTGCCTCAATCTTGGTAATATCGGCTTTATATTCCAAATGAATCCCCCCTTGCAAATCAAGACCTAGATTTATTTTGAGCTTATTAAGAGCATCATGCAATTTCGGTACCCGAGAAACTGCCTGAGGATAAGAAACCAGCCCTACGAAAATAGCCAACACAATGATGGATGCAAATCTAGCGGATATTTTTTGTTTACTTGTCATAATGAATTTATTACTGCGCAAATTATAATTAAATATTATGTTTTTTGATAAAATTATCAGCTTTTATAAAAATACTTTTCGCTCCAGAATAGGTTATTCTCTTCAGAGCTGCCTCGTAAGTGAACCAACCGTAACCGATGTGCTCTACAGATAGAATAACCTTCCTTTGATGCGTCTCGGCTAAATAATATACTACTTTTTTCATGACATTAGAGCTTCTTCGCTCTCGCGTCCTTCGAATAGCCTCCTCTCCCCTGGCGCGATAGAAATATCTAATTTGTCGTCTGAATTTAGGAACAACTTCCAGATCAG
>JBAZXY010000074.1:0-6717 GCA_041659585.1 Parcubacteria group bacterium
GAAGAAATGTTTAAATTTGCTGTCACTGTCACCGTTTCTCTTTTTATAATCGTTACACTAGCCGCTTCCTATGGTATTTCTAGCTTAATCTAGAAAAATAGGATTATCTCACAAATTTGCGTAAAATCTTGATGATTTGACGCTTTTTTTGTTTGGGAGTATTATTAAAGCATACTAAATTGGTAGGGTATCTATAAACGCCCCTTTAACTGGTATCATGTAACTTATTATGAAATTTTCTGCCCAAACTGAATATGGTTTGAAAGCTATGATTAATCTAGCTCAGTGCAAGGATGAAGCCAAGTCTAGCAAGCTCATTGCTGAGGAGGAGGGAATGTCAGTGAAATATCTGGAAAAAATTCTCAATCTATTGCGCAAGCAGGGCTTGGTGGAAAGCTTCAAGGGTGCAAGTGGGGGATATGCTCTTAAAAAAACAGCTACTGAAATTTCCGTCGCCGATATCGTGATTATTCTAGAGGGTCCAATTGAGCCAATGAAGTGCGTTGGAAGGGTTTGTCACATGGAGAATAGTTGTTCTCTGAAGAATGTTTGGAGCATCTTGGGTAAGCAAATTGAACAGACGCTGCGTAATATAAAATTAAGCACTTTAATCAAATAATTTATTTTAAACCTATGTCAAAACCAATTTATTTAGACTATGCTGCCACCACTCCAGTAGATAGGGAGGTGCTGCAAGCGATGTTGCCATATTTCTCTGATAATTTTGGCAATGCGATGTCGATTCATTCTGTCGGTCAAGAAGCGATGCAAGGAGTGGATCATTCTCGGCAACAGATGGCGAACTTTTTTGCCTGCACTCCAAGCGAAGTGATTTTCACTAGTGGCGCCACGGAATCCAATAACTTGGCGGTCAAGGGCGTGTTGAAGGCTTATTATACCCAAGCTAAAAAAGATTTACCCAAGCCGCATTTGATTACTTCCTTATTTGAGCATCACTGCGTACTGGATTCTGTGCGTGCGGTGGAAAAGGAAGGTTTGGCTGAGGTGACCTATATCCGTCCAGATAAAAATGGCTTGGTTCGCGTAGCTGACATTAAGAAAGCTATCCACTCCAATACTATCTTTATTTCTATTATGTATGTCAATAACGAAATTGGTACAGTGCAGCCTATTGCAAAAATAGGGAAATTAGTAAAGAAAATTAATGCTACGCGAGAGGAGCAAGCTTTTCCGATTATTTTTCACACCGATGCGACGCAAGCGATTAATTATTTTGATTGCGATGTGGAGAAGTTGGGCGTCCAACTGCTGTCTATGTCTGCTCACAAGATTTATGGACCCAAGGGCGTGGGCGCTTTATATATTCAAAAAGGCACGCCGATTCGAAAAATCCAAGATGGAGGAGATCAAGAATACAAAATGCGGGCCGGCACGCATAACGTTACCGGAATTGTCGGACTAGGCAAAGCCATTGCTCTGGTGCAAAAAAATAGAGCCAAGGATAATAAAAAAATTCAGGCTTTGCGGGATTATCTCATTGCAAAAGTGCTCACCGAGATTCCTCAAACGAGACTGAATGGTTCCAAAACACATCGTTCACCCAACAACGCTAATTTCAGCTTTGCCTCAGTGGAAGGGGAGGGGCTTCTGCTTTCGCTTGACATGGAAAAAATTTCGTGTTCTACTGGATCTGCCTGCTCATCGGGAGCACTTTCCGCTTCGCATGTCTTATTATCGATTGGTTTGCGTCCGGAAGAAGCGCATGGATCTTTGCGGATGACTATCGGAAAATTTACCACCAAAGCAGAGCTTAATATTATGGTGAAAAAACTAAAGGGTATTCTCACACGACTGCGCAAGATTTCCGGATCAGTCCTGGATGAATACTATGCGAAAAAATAATTCTTAGAAAAAAAATAAATTTATGCAATATTCCAAAAAAGTTCTGCAGCATTTCACTAAGCCTCATAATCAAGGGGTGATGAAAAAGCCCTCCGGCGTCGGCATGGTTGGTAATCCAGTGTGTGGCGATTTGATGAAAATCTATATTGATGTTAAAAAGGATAAACAAGGAGGCGAAATCATTCAGGATATCAAATTCGAAACTCTCGGCTGTGCTTCAGCTATCGCTACTTCATCAATGGTGACTGATTTGGCTAAGGGAAAAACAATTGAAGAAGCCATGAAAATAACGCGTAATGATGTGGCTGAAGCCTTGGATGGTTTGCCTCCCATCAAAATGCATTGTTCTAATTTGGCAGATGAGGCACTGCATGAAGCTATTAAAGACTATTTAGGCAAAAAGTAATCCTTATATTTTTTTAAAAATTTAGCATTTAAAATTTTAAATCATCTCTATATGGCTTATCGCATCACTCCTAATCTAATGTTTCCTATTGGAAATTTTCGCAACATCACTTCCGGCTTCGGCGAGATGAATATTTATGATAATAAATTATGGGGGAGGCATTTAGGAATTGATATTGCCGCTACCAATGAAACAAAAGTTTTTTCCATTGGTAGAGGGGTGGTGGTATATTCCAAGCTTCATGCTGGAGAATTTTCTGACCAAGGGGAGGTTATTAAGCGCAATTGGGGTGGTATAGTTATTATTGCCCATAAAGATCCGCAATCAAAAAAGGTTTTCTATTCCATCTACGGTCATTTGGGGAAACGTTATGTCAAAAGGGGCGATACTGTGGAGATGGGAGGCTTGATTGGTTTAGTGGGCAAATCCATGAGTGAGTCTAATGGGATTTGGGAGGATGAGCATCTGCATTTTGGCATTTACATAGGACCTTTCCATGGCAAAGTTTTACCGGGATATTTTAAGGAGGATTCTAGTGTAGCTACGGAACCAGAATTTTGGAAAGAACCGATTAGTTTTATTAAAAGTTATAATCCCAGAAATCTGCATATTTAGATTAAGATAGTCGAGTCAATGGGAATTACAACCCGGAAAATAATAGCTATTTTATGGCTTAAACAAGCCATAAAGCGAGGCTCTATAATGACCTCTGAGCGCTTCTTAGCGTATTGATGTAGCCCAATCTATAGGAAAGTGGGTAAGATGGTTAATTTTTAGCACAAGATGATTTGTGTAGAAGCGTGTGAGAGGGTCATTTTGGGGAGGTGTTTTTATATTGGGGTAATCAATTGTGATTCATAATTCGTAAATTTATATATCCAATCATCGGATAATAGTCCAGAATAGTTATTTTTATAAGTGGCGAGATAGTATCGGAAATTGAAATATATTGAGTGTCGCACAATATATCTTTTGCGACATTGCATTGTTTTCTCATGGCTTTAAATATTTCACATAGTGCCTCATCTGCACCTTAAGACATGTTTCGTTAGCTCTAAAAAATATCTTTACGCATAATCCAGCTCATTATCTTTATGTTTAAATAATTCCTTAGTGCGCACCCCCATGACACTTTTTTTATTCCTATCTTCAATAAGTCAATTGCACTTCTAATGAATCAGTTTTATCTTAAATTTTATGATCATAGATTAAAAACCTGCTAACATTATATACTTATAATATTCTATGTGAGCTCAAACATCTTGCCTCACTACCCTCTTAATTTACGCATTGAAACAATGATTCAATGCCTCAAATCACATCTATTTTATGGCTTAAATAAGCCATAAAACGAGGCTCTACAATGCATTCTAAGGCCTCTTCGATAGTCCAAGGTACACTAACCTATAGGCAAATCTAGTAAAAAAAGCTTGTTCTAAGCCAATGGTGTGGATGTACTAAAATTGGGCTGAGCAGTTATTTTTTTATTGTTTTTGGATAGATATGCATGTGTCTTAAAATGATTCATTAAGCTCAAAAAAATCCTTAAGCATGTCATGTATTCAATTAATGATAACTATGCCTTAGGGGTCAAATTTAAAGTTGTGATAGGGCCTAATCAATATTCCTCCTTGCAGATATTTGAAGCATCTAAGAAGAGTAACTAGACATATAATCCATAGTTGTGCTTATGATATTAATGAATAATCATACTGAGGCATAGCTTAAGATATTGCTATTTAAAAAAAATAAAAAAATAATAGGGAAGTCCGATTTTTCTAAAAAACCAACCGTCACAACTTTCCATATGACACACTCCCCTAGTTGAATAAAAAAAATAACTTTCTTGGGAGAAAATTATTTTTTTATTTTTCAAGTCAATATAAATTTATTTTTTGTAGATAATCATCTGATCCAGAACCACCCCGCTATCAACTCCAATTTTTCCAACTAGAACCTTGGAGGTTCCTAGATATAGATTAGCCCCAAAATATGGATCATTGACTACATAATCCTTTTTAGCTGAATCATAATGATGAATGACCACATAGTGTCCTCCTTTGCCATTAGTTTTGCGGATATAGACAATTACCGGATTACCCTTGGCAACTTCTGCATTAACAGTATTCCAATTTACTCCCACGTGTCCAATACTAGACGTCAGTGTGATTCCAGGAGACCAAGAGCCTGGCCATTTGATCAAGTCATAGGAAAAAATGGGTTGCTTAGCCATCTTACCTGGGTCAACCGCAGCTCCTTTCTCTCGAAAAACCATAGCCAGGGCGGTTACCGCACAACCATAACCACTCATCAATGTCTTGGAATTTCCAATAGACTGACCTCCCCAACGTGAATCTCGTTGAGAAAAATACCAATCACTGGCCCAATATTTACTCGGTGGCTTGGCATAGCTACTCACACTAGCAATCAGTTCATCAGAGTTACTAGCTGAACTAAAGTCAAAAAGTTGTATTTTTTGCTGTTCTACCCGAGCTAGTAAATCGCGATACTTTTGTTCCTCGCCTTGGGTTTGGGTTAGTAGAACTTTTTTCTGCTGTTCGCTATATTGTAAATTGTCTGTTTTTTCCTCTAATTGCTTTTTCAAGTCCTCGCTCTCCTTCTTCTTATCTGCAATTTCCTGATATTCTCTTTCTAATTCATTTTTAGCTATTTGAATATCGCGCAATACATCATTAACATTACTACTGGCTTGTTGTAATTGATCAGTTTGAGTAAAAAAATTAGATAGATTTTCCTTTAATAATACTATTTGCAGCATACCATCTTGATTATAATCATAATATGATTGGATAAGGCCGGCTAAAATAGTTTGCTGATATTTGATAATCTTATCTTTATCTTTTATTTCATTATCCAAGCTCTCAATATTTTCCCCAATAACCCTTACTTTTTCTTGGGTTTTTTTTAATTCATCAATTGCTTTGGTTTGTTGCGCATCGATGAGGGTTAATTGATTTTTGAGTGTGGATTGGGTTTTGCTTTTTATTTCCACTAAATCACAATAAGCCTTAGCTTTTTTATCAAAAGCTTCGCACTGCGTTTTTTGATCACCAGTTTTTTGATCGCAATCAGCTGTCGAAGCCACGCTGGTTTTTAGATATTTGCTGCAATCAAAAATCTCTGCCTCAGTCACTTGGGCTTGCAGTCCCAAAAAAGACAAAACAGTCATTATAAAAACAACTATTTCCAGAGCCTTTTGATGTTTATTTCTTATTGGTATTCTCATATGTTTCTTGTGGCATTAGTATAGCACAAAAATTGCCAAGTATCAAAGCCAGCCGATTGACTTAATGCGGTTATTATAAATAGATCTGGGTTAATGTAAAAACAGGCCTAGTTAAGCAGTTATTCTATTAATAAAAAAGCCCCCCGCATACAGTTGCGTGGGGCTCGTAGCTTATTTAATCTTAGCCAAGGCTTGGTCCAAGCGGTGCAAGCTCTCTGTTTTGCCCAGCACCCAGGCCAGTTCCATTGGAGAAGGAGATTTTTGCGCTCCGGAAAGAGCTACTCGCAAAGGCCATAACAGGTCGCCTTTTTTGTCTCCGGCCGCCGCGAAAAGTTTTTCTTCCAGCTTTTGCGTCGTCCAATCCCGCGCTTCGATATTAGCCAATACCGCTTTGGAGTTTTCCAAGGATTGCTGTAATTCATCCTCTGTCATTTTTTTCCAAAAAAGCATTTCTTTGGCATAATCAATTTCCGTGAATAAAAATGGGTTATTCTCCCCCACCTCGGCCAAATTCACTAGGCGGTCTTGCTCCACCGCCAAAACTTTTTTCAAATAAGCTTCTGTTTTTTTGTCTGCTGTGGCTGTTATAAAGAAATCTTTTTGCGCAAAAAATTCTAATGATTTTTCATATAATTCATCGATGGATAATTTTTTGATATATTGGGCGTTCAGCCAATCCAATTTTTTCAGATCAAACACCGCGCCTGCTTTGTGTACTCGTTTAATATCAAAGAGTGTTTCTAATTCTTCCAAGGAAAAAATTTCTTGCACACTTCCCTCTCCCAAATTCCAGCCTAAAAGCACCACGAAATTAATAATAGCTTCTTTCAGATAACCTTTCTTAATGTAATCTTCCACCGCTACGTCACCTTGCCGCTTAGAAAGCTTCGTTTTGTCCGGATTAAGCAAGAGAGGCAGATGCGCTACTTGCGGAATCTCCCAGCCAAAATTCTGATAGAGCTGGATATACTTAGGGGTGCTGGAAACATATTCCTCACCTCGAAAGACATGGCTGATTTCCATCAAATGATCATCTACTACATTGGCAAAATTATAGGTCGGATACCCATCTGACTTGATCAAGATCTGGTCATCTAGAAGTTCATTTTTGAATTCGATATGGCCGCGCACTAAATCATCATATTGAGTAGACCCTTCCGTGTTAATTTTTTGCCGAATAACATAAGATTCTCCGGCAGTA
>JBAZXY010000075.1:0-6695 GCA_041659585.1 Parcubacteria group bacterium
CTGGGAGCTGCCATCATAGCTATCGGTGTTTTTGGCTTGAGTGACTATTCTTTTAAGCAAGTGGCACAAGAAGATAAGGTGGATACATTTGAAGAATCCATCCCGTTGCAGTGCGAACAAGGGAGCTGGATTGAATTTCCTGATTTAAAAGATGCCAGTCAGCGACAGTTATTTAGCGGCAAGGAAAAGATGCAATATGACACCAAGGCTAATAGCTTTAAAAGCGCGGATGGCGCCAGATTATTCACATTAGATGAGAAATATTCCCTAGCCTTTTTTATTGACAGAGATACGCAAGTGGAAGGTTATGCGCTCAAAGAGAATGAGGTTTTTGTTAAAAGAATTAAGTGCATCGGGGTGGAGGCTAATCAGAGTGTTTTACAATCCAGGAGGAATTTAATGAATTATATCAAAAATAATATTAACACCCTGGCTCTGGAAAAATCTTCTAATGGCGATTGGCAGGTGGAGACTTTCTATTTTGTGAATGACACAGATGTCTATGTCCAATATGAAACAGAGGGTTCTTTTATGGAGGAGGCGCCCTATGACTCCCATTTATGGCTGATAAGAGTTTCTAATCTAGCTAATAGTATTCCCACTATTGAAACCTTAGCCTATATCCAGGAGGATGCAGAAGATGCGGGAGGGAATATCGTCAAACAAGGGAATGATATATATAAAGACACGAAAAATATGACCATTTATGAATTTGATGAGGATGCTCAACAATGGATCTTGCAATAACTGCACTAACAGTGGTTAATCAAGCAGGACTTGATTTTATTTGCCAATATGTAATAATAAAAAACTTACTCATTATATTTTAATCATATGAAGAAAAAAATTGCCATTATTGGCAGCGGGGTGGTTGGGAGCGCTACAGGGGCTGGCTTTTTAACTAAGGGACATGAGGTAGTTTTTTATGATGTGCAAGAGAAGACTATAGATAGCCTTAGGAAGAAGGGCTATACAGCACAGCATATTGATGAATTGGATGTGGAAAAAAGTGAGGCCTTTTTCTTTGTTGTGCCTACGCCTACTGAAAAGGATCGAATTAATCTGACATATCTCAAAAAAGCAGCCCAGACCTTGGGCAGGAAGCTAAAGAAGCGCCAGGGTTATTTTGTGGTAGTGGTGCGAAGTACGGTTCTGCCAAGAACTACTGAGGATTTGGTAGTGCCTATTATTGAAAAAGCTTCCGGCAAGAAAGCTGGTCGAGATTTCGGAGTTTCTATGAATCCGGAGTATCTGCGAGAGGTGAGTGCGGAGGATGATTTTCAGAAACCATGGTTGATTACTATCGGTTCATTGGATGAAAAAACAAAAGAATTTATGCTGGAGATCTATCACTCTATGGAGTGTCCAGTGCATCATGTATCATTGCGTGAGGCGGAAATGCAAAAATATGTACACAATTTATATAACGCAGCTAAGATAGCTTTTTTCAATGAGATGCGCTTGGTGGGACATCAATTAGAAATTAATCCGGATAAAATTTTTAATATTACGGCGGATAGTGCGGAGGGATTTTGGAACAAGAGCTATGGGTTGAAAGATTTTGGTCCTTTCGATGGCATGTGCTTGCCCAAGGATACGCAAGCTTTGCTGGATTGGTCGAAAAAACAGCATATAAAAATGGATCTTTTGGGTGGAGTTATTTCTGCTAATAAAAAATTTAAAGATTTTTGGCAGAAGTATAATAAAAAAGTAGTTTAGTATAACGCATTTTTTATGGTATTTGAAATAGATCAATTTAGAAATTTGGAGTGGTGGGGGTATTTGCCGCTGGGATTGATCGGTGTATGGCGTTGGTCAGTATGGTGTTTTAAAAAAATCATTTCTTTTTTTTATCAGATTCCACAAGGCAAGTATGCCGCAACTGTTTCCATAATTACTCCAGTATACAATGAGGACCCGGAAATGTTTCGCTTGGCTCTTTTGTCATGGGAGCGGAATAAACCGAAGGAGATTATTGCGGTTATCGATTATACTGATAAAAAATGCATAGCAATTTTTGAGAAATTTTGTCAAAATTTTTCCGGTGGAAAAATGATAGTTACAAAAAAACCGGGCAAGCGATCCGCCTTGGCTGACGGGATTCGCATCGCAAAGGGTCAACTGGTGGCCCTTGTGGACAGTGATACGGTGTGGGAAGGAGATTTGCTGCTAAAGACTATGGGTCCATTCGCTGATAAAAAAGTAGGCGGAGTGGCTCCCAGGCAGGATGTAATGGAGGTGGATACGGTGGCTAAGAAATTATTCAGAATCCATATTTTTAATCGCTATGGAAATGATCTTATCTTTCAAGCTGCTTTTGGAGAGGCTCTTAGCTGTATTTCTGGTCGCACCGGAATTTATCGGCGCAAGGCAATTAAAAATTTAGTAGATGAGTTGGAGAACGAGTTTTTTTTAGGCAAGAAATGTATTAGTGGTGATGATAAACGCTTGACCAACTTGATTCAACGAGATGGTTGGAAGGTCAAGTATATGAAAAATGCCCTAGTCTATACTCCGGGATTTCCTAATCTAGGAACTTATTTGAAACAGCAGATCCGTTGGACACGCAATAGTTGGCGGTCTGATTTTGTGGTTATTCCTCAAAAATGGCTGTGGAAAAATCCTTTTTTAGCTTTTCATACGATAGACCGTTTTTTTCAACCGTTCACGCTATTGCTAGGGCCTATTTTTTTGATAATTGCTTTGTACAAGGGTGATTGGCTATTTGCAGGTATATTGTTGGGATGGTGGTTGGTTAGCCGCTCAATTAAGATTGCGGGACATCTGCGTCATCATCCGTATGATGCGGCAATTATGCCAATTTATGTTTTCTATACGTATATTATAGCGGTGATAAAAATATATACTTTGCTCACAGTAGGCGAGCAATCTTGGATTACGCGTTGGGACAAGGATAGGATATCCAAGGTGCATGTGTACAAGAAATGGTTGTCCTATGGAGCTACTGCTTGTATTGTCGCAGGTCTATTCGCAGGAAGTTTTTATGTGAATGTCAGTATTACAGGAGCTAAGTCTTTTTATGAAAAACAAAGATTGGCTAAAGAGGAAAAGATAAAAAAGTTATCCAAATATGAAGGCGAAAGTACGGTTATTCTGAGCACGGAAAAGCAACAAGAAAAAAAGATTCTGGAACTGCAAGAAAAGATGGCGCAGGATCAGTTTGCATATTATCAAGTCGGGCTATGGGAGACAGCCAGTTCAATAAGGAAACGTTTTCTATTGGATGATCAAGTGGTGGTGTATGACGAAGAAAAGGAGGTAGTTGAAGCTGGAGAGTTTTTGCAAGGAGGAAAAGTTATTGCCATTAAGGCAAGTGATTTGCAAAAAACACAAATTGATTATTATGCCAATTTAAGTAGGAGTGGTTTTGTGGTTACGCAGGATTTAGCTGAAAATGCTATCCGCATCAAGGGAAAAAATGCTTTCGTAACTATTCCAGAATTGGCGCAACGTTTGAATAATAGATTACTTTTAGAAAAAACTGCTGATAAGACATGGATATTGCGAAAGAATTTGTACATTGATAATGGCGTGACTTTGGTTGTTGATGGTAGTGAGGTGGAGTGGCTGAAGTTGGGTAGTGATGATCGGCGATTTTCTTGGATTAAAGCAGAAAGCGGCAATATAATCATTCGCAACACCAAGATTACTTCTTGGGATGAAAAGCAGGCTGATTTTGACAGAAATTATGAAAATGGACGAAGTTATATATTGCAAAAGTCGAATGGGCGCATGGATGTGATGGGTAGCGAATTGGCTTATTTGGGCTATTATGGCTATCCAAATAGAGGTAATCCCTATGGCGGTCCCTATGGTATATCATGGAAAATTCAAAACGGATCATTTAAAAAAGAGTTATCCACCGGTTCGATTAAAAATAGCCGTATTCATGACAATCTTTTTGGGGTGTATACTTATGGTGTAACAGGAATGGATATCTCCCAAAATGAAGTGTATGACAATATTCAATATGGTTTGGATCCGCATGATGATTCTAATCACATGTTGATTTCTGATAATGATGTGCACGATAATGGCAATCATGGTATCATCACATCGAAGCGTTGCTTTGCTAATGTTATTCGAGGAAATCATTCCTATAACAATAAGCTGCATGGTATTATGCTAGATCGAGATTCTAATAGTAATTTAGTGGAAAATAATTATACCTCTGGCAATATTAATGGAATTGCTTTGTATCATTCATCAGAGAATATTATTCGAAATAATCAGTTTATTGATAATCAAATTGGTGTTCGGGCTAATAATTTTTCCCTAGATAATTATTTTGAAAATAACATCATAAGCGCAAATAAGAAAGGTGTTTATCTGTATGGCGACACGCAGAATAATTGGATTATCAAGAATAATTTTTCCAATAACGGATTGAATTTTCATTTTAAGGATAGGTCATCCAATTATCGCGACTAATATTTGACATTAAATCATATAAATACAAGCATATGAAGAGGTACTATTATAGTGTCGTAGCTATTCTGGTCATGATTGCGGGAGTGCTAGGTATTTTTTTCTATTTGAATAGGATTAAACAAATAGTAATATATGATGGGAGCAGATTGGAGATAAGCGGTACGATGTATTATGTTTCGCCAAACGGAGATGACTCTCAGGATGGCAGGACAGAAAAAACAGCCATGCTTTCCATTCAAAAAGCGATTGCATTGTTAATGCCGGGAGATGGATTGACTCTCTTGGATGGAGAATATCAGCAAGATTTTATAACCATGCAAGATGGTACGGCAGAAAAAAAGATTGCCATTATGGGCTCTCGGAAAGCTATTGTAAAGGGGACTGGCAAGAAGGGTCGCATCGTAGAAATTGGGCATGATAATATTATTCTCAGTGGCTTTACCGTGGATGGATTGGCGGGTGATGGCAGGGATAAGAAAAATTATCGGGATAAGTTGATTTATGTGGAAGGTCTGGAAGAAAAACAGGGTGTGACTGGAATGAGAATTATGTACATGCAACTTAAAAATGCTGGAGGCGAATGTTTGCGCATCAAGTATTTTTCTCAGAAAAATGAGATTGATCACAACAATATTAATAATTGTGGCGTCTATGATTTTGTATTTGAAGGTGGCGGAAAAAATGGAGAGGGTATATATATCGGAACTGCTCCAGAGCAAATAAAGAAAGATAAGAATATTACCCGCGACATCGATCAGTCTGACCATAATTGGGTGCATGATAATATTATTGATACTCGGGGAAATGAATGCGTGGATGTGAAAGAAGGGTCTTCTTTCAATGTGATAGAGAAAAATATTTGTACCGGGCAACAGGATAAGGAGTCAGCCGGTTTGGATAGTCGTGGTAACGATAATATTTTTCGCTATAACGAGGTATTCGGGTGCGTAGGCGCTGGAATACGTCTGGGCGGAGATAGTGATGTGGATGGAATAAATAATGAAGTGCGAGAAAATAAATTGCATGATAATGGCGCCGGTGGTATAAAGATTCAAAATAAGCCCCAGGGTAAAATTTGTGGCAACAAAATTACTGGCAATGGAAAAGGTGATTTAGTCGGGGAATATGGCAGCGATATGAAAAATGATTCGAAGTGTAATTAACGGGAATTTTTTATGGAGTGAAAATGGCTAGAAATATTTCTGAATCCTTTCAAAGTCTTGTTGCAATTCTGGATGGCACACTATTTCTATGGAGCCACAGGGCTTCTGGGAAAGAAAAACAGGTAGTTTTTTTACCCAATCCAAACTAACCAGATGGTCTGTCGATCGAAGTCCGGAAAATAGGAAAATATTCCTATTTTTTTTATGTAGCCAAAATAGAATGCGATAGACATTGGCATTGGAGGCAATCAAGGTCTCTTTGCCGAAGCGTAAAAAAGGAATTTTCTTTTTTTGGGCAAGTTGGATAGCGATACGAAAATAAGGGGGGAAGTAATGGATGTGTTGATGGGAGTTGATGCCATCTGGATATTTTCCCACGAGTGTGTAAAATTGTTCGATTTGTTTCTCCCAGGACAGGGCTATAGCGTCTGAGCGCATGCTTGGAGAGAAGAGCCTTAATAGAAAAAACATTCCGCGCAACAAGGCGCTTTCTTTGGCTCTTCGCCGGCCTTTTTTTCCAGGCGTGGTGGCGAGATGAATATCTAGGAAAACCCCGCTACTTTTCAATTCTTCTAGTTCGGTTGAGGTGAAAACGCCGTCCATCATAATGGAGACTCGGTCGATTTTTTTGGCTTGGGCCAGCGCCAGGATATTCTGATTGGCCAGGGCATTGAGGCCAAAATCATCCGCTGTGAGGATGAATTTTTTTCTGAAGTTGTGCATAAATCAAGTTGTTAAGTATATCGCCATTTTAACATAGGAGCGGGTTTGTTCAAAGGGGCGGGGCGGGATGGTATTTTATTAAAAAAATGGTATAATAAAGATAATAAAAAATAAACTTAAATATCTATGCAAAATAAAAAATTAACTATGGCTGTGATGGCTACTTTGTCCGTTGTTTTTTTCGGACTAACATATTTTTTCATCACGCAAAAGCAGATGCAAAATAGACAACAATCGGCACTGGTAACTGAAAATAGTTGTCCCTATGCTTCCGATCAGGAGGCTTATGATCAGATGGTTGCCACTGAGAATGAGAGTGTTTGCGCTTGTGTTCAAAATGAGAATTTAAAAAGCGCA
>JBAZXY010000076.1:0-6652 GCA_041659585.1 Parcubacteria group bacterium
GTTATTGGAGAATAAAACATTTCAAGGTGAGGACTGGTCCGGTCAAAAGCGGGTGTCTTTGGAAGTGACTAGTTGTTCTTTTGTGAATTGTGATTTCACGCAAACTAATTTTGTGGATACTCGGTTTGTGGATTGCAAATTCACCAAGTGCAATTTTTCCAATACCAAAGTACTTGATTGCAGTTTCCGCGATGCCCGTTTCAAAGACTGCAAAATTACCGGGGTGATTTTTTCTGAGGTGAATAAATTTCTCTTGTCTTGGAATTTTGAGGAGTGTGCCATCACCCTGTGCAATTTTAGTAATTTGAACATCAAAAAATCGCGCTTTGTGAATTGTTTGATTCATGAAACGGATTTTTTTGACGTGGATCTGCATGAAGCGGATTTTTCCCATTCTGATTTGAAGGGGAGCAATTTTCAAAAAGCCAACCTAGTCAAAGCCAATTTCACCGGAGCCAGAAACTATTTCATCAATCCATTAGCCAATCAAATTGCCAAAGCTCGATTCTCATCACCCGAAGCCCTGGCTCTTTTGGCAGCTTTTGATATTGTTGTTGAATATTAATAAAAAGAGGTTGGTGGGATAACCTTGACTAGTAGTTCCATTGGCGATGGGGTATAATCACTTAATGGATTGTGGGTACTAATTTATTTATATCAAAAACAAAGCTAAGGCTAAAATTATGAATAAAAAAATCATAAGGTCATGTATAATTTTGTTTGGTGGATATTTTCTTGTTTCTCCTCGAGATGTTCATGCCGTTATTCCACCAGATTTTATTTTTAATATTGGTGTGCAGGTTGCTCAATTTTTTTCAATTACCATTATATTTTTTACGGCAATTTTTGGTGCCTTTTTTCAATTTTTTAAAACCGCCTTCCGGGTCATCAAATATAAAAAAATTGTTGCAATTATAGCTATAGTAAGCGTAATTTCTATTGCATCAGTAACATCCTATTTTTATGCAATGCATGCACAAACGGTTGAATATCAAAAGTGGCTAGAGGAAAGTCAAGTGCATGATGTCTTGCAAAATAATAATCCAAGTTCTGATGTCGCTAGTCTGCCTGACCACAACGAACAAGGCACTAGTGGCATCAGCTATGTCCCTGTTGCGGAAAATGTGGCAACTAATAATACTACACCTCAGGAAGCAGATTTCTTCGCTAATAACGCGGCGGGTAAATTACTATTGACGAATCAGGAATTTAAGACTGCAATTGGCAGTGGGAGAAATGACTTTATCGTCTTAGATGCGCGAGAAAATATTGAATACGAAAATGGATATTTTCCAGGGAGTTTGCATATACGCGCTGCAGACCTAAGAGATGGTCGATGGGCTGAATTGCCAAAAGATAAGTTCATATATGTCATTTGTTGGTCTGGAATACGAGGCAAAGAGGTGGCAGAGTTTTTGAGGACAAAAGCGCTAGTGGTCTCCTATTTGGAGAATGGTGCTAATGGGTGGGTAGAATTTGGAGGAGAATGGGTGGGTGGAATTAAGTTCCTCGAAAAATATACGGATGAAAAATATAAAATAGTTTTCAATACGGATGAAATAAAAAAGATGGTTAGAGAGGGTGTCGTGCTTGTGGATACTAGGGAGCCGGATAAATTTCAAAAATGGCATATTGCTGGAAGTGTCAACATTCCAATAATGCACACCCCAACAAATAATTTCAAAACGGTCTTTGCTCAAATCCCTGCAAAAAGCAAGTTTGTTACTGTTTGTGATGGATATGTCAATTGCTTTGATGCTAAGATAACCGGCGTTGAACTGGAAAAAGCAGGGCATCAATTTTTAGGTAGATATAATAAGCCATGGGAATATGAAAAATAAAATCATTCCATTGCATTTGATGGATGCTAGTAGTGCTTTTTTAGGCAATAAAACACTTAATTTAAAAAAATGTGTTGATTGGGGATTTGATGTTCCTAATTTTGTTGCTTTGCCATCGCATATCTCAAGGGAATTACTGGCAAGCATATCTTTCAGAAACAAAATCGCACAGGAAGTAAAGCAACTTTTACATACTGATAGGTATGTGGTGCGATCAAGTGCTATGATTGAGGATGGAAAAAGCCATTCATTTGCCGGACAATTTTTAACAAAAATAAATCTTTCTAGTGATGAATTAATCTGTGCAATAGAGGAGATTCTGAGGCAAGCGGATGTTTTTCTGGCAGGTGACTTGGATAATTTTTCACTAATTATCCAGGAATATATTGTGGCCGATATTTCGGGTGTTACATTTACAAGAAATCCTGATGGCAATAGGGAGATGGTGATTGAATATGGTTTTTGTGAAGGAGAGAGAATAGTTAGTGGAGAAATAGCGCCCAGCAGGATATCTTTTTATTGGGAGGAACAATTGCGAATGAATTTACCTAAAGAATTCATAGTAAATGATGTGATAGCGAAGTTTAAGAAAATAGAGAATAAAAATAGCTCCCCGCAGGATATTGAATGGTGTATCAAAGACAATCACTTTTATATATTGCAAACCAGGTCAATCACTACTATCTCCAGTCAACAGTACAAACAAATTCTTTTTTTGGAAAATTGCCTGCCTAAGCAGGGGAAATATTATTTTGAAAAAACAGAAATTTCAGAAATTTCTCCCAGACCAACAATGGCTACATATGACATATTGAGGTTTATCTATGCGCAAGATGGTCCCGTAGCAAAGGTGTATGAAAAATACGGGGTTAATTATGAGAGTGTAGACTTTTTAAAAATTGTGGGTAATGAATTATTTGTTGATAGGGAAAAAGAGCTTCAAGGATTGCTACCAGCCTATAGCTATTTGCAAAATAAAAATTTTACTCCAAAATTCCATCAATTTTCAAAACTAGTGCCAACTGTCAAAAACTTCTTTTTTCTTAATAAAATAAGGACAGATAATTACGTTGCTATATTTAATAGCTTAAAAGAGCGGATAGAAGCGAAAAAGACAATTGTCAGTGATGTGCGGACTGCTTTAAATGAATTTTTGACGGATTATGAATTAATTTTTGAAGTCAATTTATTATCTGGTTTATTGATAAAGAAGATAAATTTGTTATTAAAAAATGCACCAGTTAACTTTTCGGAAATTCTCAGTGCTCAGATATCCTTTGTTGATTTGGCAAGATATCAAGTGGATGTGCCAATGGGATTAATGGGAAATTCCCTAGATTTGTCAGACGAGACTATTTTCATGGCAGCTAAAAATGCTAAAAATAGATCAAATGCTGCTGTGACGGAATGGTGGGAGAAAGTGCCTGAATATAAAAAAAAGGTGCTGCAGAGCAAGATTATAGAGGCTATAGTATATAATCGAATCAGGGAGATGGGAAGATGGTTAACGATAAAAAACATGAATAGCGTGAGAGAAGTATTATTAGCATGCGCAGCAGAAAAAGGATTTAAGGATTTGCGGGATATATATTTTGCTAAACTGGCAGACATATTAAATGACGAAATAGATGAAGTTGCATGTTTAAAGGATAAAGTTGCTTATCAAAAATATAACCAGCTTCATTTCCCCAATAAATTGACCTCATCCTTGATAAGCATCTCATCACAATTGGTCGGAGTTTCATCTGGTTCTGCTGAGGGAGTTTTGCAGGACTACCAATTTATAGATGCTACAAGCGATCAAAATGAAAAAGTGATTTTATACACGGAGATGTTGCATCCCAGCCTAACGCAATATTTTGATAGAATATCCGGCATAGTGTCTCATAATGGTGGTCTCTTGTCGCATTTGGCCATCATGGCTCGAGAGAATAATATTCCAGTGGTGGTTGGTTGTTCTTTAACGAAGAATGATTTTAAGTTAGGTGATTATGTGCAAATTGATGGTGGTAGTGGTAATGTCTTGAAAATATAAAATAATCCAGTCCTAGGTAGTATTGTTGGGGTTGCAAATTATTCTATGACGTGCTATCGTTTATTTTGAAATCAATGAGAAATAATCCATGGTTCTTTTAAAAATAGGAGGAGAAAGTGACAAATACTAATTGTGAATGGTGCAGTCTTCTACAGGAGAAGAATCGTTTATTGGAACAGGAAATAATCAGGGTAAAGCAGGTACTACTAGTATGTCAAAGGGAAAACAATGAATTAAGAAATTGTTTTGGCAATATCCATGATCTGATTCAGAGAGTTGATTCAAATGGAGACATTGTTTATGTTAATAAATCCTGGTTGGAAATCTTGGGCTATGCTGAGGAAGAAGTGATTGGAAAAAACATTTTTGAAATCATCACCCCTGATTGCCGTTCTCATTGTCAAGAAAAGTTCAGTTATCTGCAAGATGGTGGCAAAGAGTTGGTTAATATGGAAACAGTCTTTTTGAAAAAAACCGGAGAGAGGTTGATTGTCGAGGGCAATGTGGTTATGGTAAGGAGGGATGATGATTCCTTTATAACGTATGGAATTTTTCGAGATATCACTCACAAAAAAGAACTAGAGGAGAGACTTTTTCATCTAGCTACTCGTGATCCATTGACCAACCTTTCAAATCGCTATGTTCTTATAGACAATCTCAAGCGAGATTTGGGCCTTGCTGAGCGTTATGGTCAGAAATTAGCTATTGTCTTTTTCGACTTAGATAGGTTTAAGCCTATTAATGATGCCTTTGGTCATGCTGCGGGGGACGCCGTGCTAGTTGCTGTGGCGGATAGAATGAATCGGTGTATGCGCAATAGTGATCTGGCTTTCAGATTTGGCGGTGATGAGTTTGGCTTAGTGTTGAATGCCATAGAAAGTGAGGATGATGTTGTGGAGGTGGTGCATAGGCTAACCAAATCCATTATGGAACCCATTTATTTTAATGAAGAAATGCTGACAGTAGGAGCGAGCATTGGTTTTGCCATCTATCCGGATGACGCCATGCTGGCCAGTGATTTATTAAAATTAGCAGATGCTCGAATGTATCAACGAAAAAAAGAGAAAAAAAGAGTTGGATAAGATCGGACAGGGAGGGGTGAAACACACCCCTCTTTTTTTATGGAAAAGTATTACTAAAAGTGAAGTAATGAAAAAAGGCATATTCGAAAATATTCAAATATGCCTTCTGCTGGAGTGGTGTAGGCAAGGATCTTTATTCAAATAGTTGTTTTGACATCAATGGATCAAATGAATCCAGAAAATTTTTACTGGAATCAATCCTATGATACATTGCATGGATTTGATCTTTGCTAAAATCTTCGAAATTAACAGGGTGACTTACGCTCATCCTGCCAGTGACCAATTTGAGTTGATGCATTGCTCTTCCTGGCTCAATAGAATCACTAATCCAAGCCACTAATTTCAGGACACTGCCATCTGGCAATGTCTTTTTTCGTACAGTATCACTCATGCTTCTTTCTCCTTGAAAATTTTCTAAATTGGAAATGTGCCCCATCTATAAACTATACTCATCCTAAGTCCCACAGCTTATGATTATACATATTCATTGTCATATCGTCAATATTTAGGATATGCCAGGATAATCTTGATTAGATATAAAAAACAAGATTTTAGTAGATATTTACATAGTTTTTGTATAAAAAAACCACCTTGCTACTGTGCCATATGTATGTGGACATTACTCGGCTGCATTGACATTTTGGATATTTTGTGTATAATAAAGAGCTGGTTCTTTAAATTAAGAAGAAGCTATTAATGTACAGGAGCAGAAGCTTCATTCAACATAAACCTAGTTTTGAGGAGGATATTATGGGCGTTGATAACGGTTTCCAGTTTGCAATTGGCGGTCAGCAAGATTATGACGAGAACGGCAGACCATGGTATGACACCAAGCAAGGCGTTGAAGACTCACTATCTACATTGGCTGGCTTTAGCAATCTCATTTCAGAGAGGCGAATGGCAGGCTATGAAAGAAAGGAGCGTCTGAATGAGTTTTATGTTCTCGGTCGCTATTCACTGGATACCTGTGGAAACTGCGGCAAGATGATGGAATGGATTCCGAAAGAAAACATTCCTCATCTTCCGGATGTAATGACAAGGGATGAATTCTGGGCATATGTGAAGGAAAATGTAAAAGATGCTGAAAATGTTTCCGTTTCTATTGGAATGGGCAGTGACCTGCCCTGGGGTGACATTGTCTGTCCTGTATGCAAAAAAGGCTGGACAATTCATGATTGTCATGACACCGTTGTAGCTCGTCGGGAAGAAGTGCTGCCGCTTGCGGACTTCATAGGAAAAACACTTAGCGAAGTAAAAGCTTCTTATGCAACCAAGAAGGATGCTCACTATCGAATGCAAAGTGATATCCTTATCCGGAATGACAAGCACATTAACCTTGCCCTCAAGCCAGGTTATACTACTCTCAAAGAAAATGAGGGTGGCTGGCTTGGCAGCAGAGATGGCATAACGAATGAATATGTTATCCAAGATGGCGATGATGGTTTCTTTAATGTTTGGAGTTATTATCACAGCACGTGCAATCATTTATATCGCGCCTTCAAAGAAGAGAAAAACTTCCGCGACATCTTCGCAAAGGCTGGATTCATTTTTCCTGTGTTTCACCATCTGCCTAATGGCTATAGCTCTCGCGGTGTAGGTGCTCCGTGGTTCAGGGTTGAAACAGAGATTGGCACAATCACGCTCGGTTGGAGAAAGCGCGTTGTCAATATTGATTGGAGTGAGTTACCTTGCAA
>JBAZXY010000077.1:0-6592 GCA_041659585.1 Parcubacteria group bacterium
GGTCAGATAGAGCAACTCCCGAAAAATAGTCGAACGATTGGGCAAAATCCCCATTTTTTTCAAATGGGCTAGAATGGCAGCCAAAGAGGCCAGACACTCCCTTCGCGCCAGAAAATGAAGAGTTTCTTTTCTGACTTTAGTGATGCGTCCGCCTTCCAGACGGATTTTTTGGAAAATAGGTTCGATATTCATAGTTGCAACATTGTTGCATTAATCATAGGACAAAGCCTGTGAAAAGTCAAAAAAGAAAGGAGTGTGCCAGAAAAAGACTTTTCATAGGAATAATAGTTCTTTTGTTTCAGAGTGATTCCTTGCTATACTAAATAAAGATAAATAGTGTAAAAAATAGTAATGGATGATAGAACATCAACAGAAGGCAATCAGGAAAAAGATGAGGATAAAATAGAAAAAATAGAAGTCACTTTTTCCGGCATCCCTTCAGTGGAAGAATTGAAGGAGAATCCATTTCACTATGATGCAGCAAGAACTCTAATACAAGAGCTTTCTGGCTTGAAGAATTTTTTGCTTGCGTTTGTTGAAGGATCGGAATACATCCAGGGATTATCAAATGAATTGGTAATTTTATTTGATTTGGAGTGTATGGATGAAGGAATTAAAAATAAAAAGAATGTATTAGAAATAGAATTGGTTCGAATTGTTGGTGAGTTGCGCGATATTGAAAATATAATAAAATCAGAAAATCCAGCGAATGATGCGCATGCACATGGATATATAAAGGATTATCAAGCTAGTTCATTTTCTTTTAAGTCAAAAATCAAAGCCTTGTTTAATAAGGAAGAAATTGCAGAGAAAAGAAGTGCTGAAAATAATTATGCAGTTTCCATATTGAGTCGCAAAGCGGATGAAATCATCCGCCAAGCCAATCAATTTATTTATGCGGAGCGAGATAAAATTAATCCTGGAGATAATACAATGGAAATGATTCAGTCCATTGCACAATCTTCCAATCCACAAGAAATGATTACGCATGCTGAGGCCCTGAAGAGGTATGTGCGTGTAGTTGCTCATATTTCTATAATTTCAGACATGGTGGATAATCTTAATAAGCAAATAAATAAGAGGGCATTGGGTGTATCCAATGGATTAACAAGTCGTGATAGTAGGATGGTCTATCCTAATTATATTGGTGATGAATTAAGAGGGCGACGAACTGATTGTGCTCATAAGATTATACCCCAGAAAATAGATGCTTTTAAGGAATATCTAAACAGTGATGCCTCTGGCATGCCATATTCAAATACGAGTGAAAGCATGCATTTAATTGAATCGTGTAATGATCTCGCTCAGGAATTATTAGAATCTAAGCGGGATATAATATCTGTTTATGATCAAGGCAAGGAATCTCGTGAAATAAGTAAAGGGAGAATAATTACTCATGCGGCTTTTGATAGGCGGATGTATGAAGTTCTCATGGATGGTGAATTGATGTCCATGGAGGCACAAGCAATAAAAAAGGGAAGAGCAACAAGAACCCATGGCACACATTTAGTAAAGGAAAATTACATGGATGATCGAAATTCAATGGAATCACATAGTATAACATTTGAGATAGATAGTATCTATCGCACGTTTATTAAGGCACAAGATCTTCCGGTTGTTGTTTTAGCTTTCCCGGAGAATTATTTTCTAAGCAAGGGATATTTATTTGATGAAAGTGACGGTGAGCATTTATTTGATCCTGAATTTATCGGAAAAAAAATGAATCCTTCTGAAGATAGGCCGGCCAGTATTAATTTAAGGGAGGTGCCGGTGGTATTTATGGTGGAGTCTGAGAAATATGATGAATTTTGCTCATTTATATTAAATGAGTCAGTGTGGAAAGAAAATCTTGCCGCTATGAGTGTGGTAGAAAGAGATGCTTGGCTCTCCAATAGAATTTTCAAACGCTGGGCAGGCAGTGATACAATACCGCCAATTGTTAGGAATCGATTATTGGAGATGTCTGGTTCACCAAAAAAAGGATTTGTTGGAAAAACAAATATTCATGGTAATCTGAAAAAACAGGACGGAGCTACTTTAAAAAGGTTTGTTCTACAGAAATAAGGATAAGAAGTTTATATAAGATTCAGCTCTTCTCGTTCTGACTTCCAAATAAACTTATGCAGTTGCAAACCAATGCGCACTGCCAATTTATCTTTCAAAATCCATCGAACGAGGTGGTCAGCCTCAGTGCCTCCAGTGGGAGTGAATATGACATTAGTTTTTTCAAATAACTTATATTTTTTTATCACATTTTTTGAAAAATCATAATCTCGTTTGTCGCCGATAATAAATTTCACTTGATCTTTCTTTTGGAGTAGTTTTAAGTTTTCATAATGCATTGATTTGGTCATGCCAGAAGAAGGACATTTGATGTCTAGTGAAAAAAGAATCTGGGATGAATTTTCAACTTGATCAATTGGAACGGAGCCATTAGTTTCAATGTCAATTTGATAGCCAATCTGAGTTAGTTTAGTAATCAATTCCTTGGTCTCATTTTGTAGTAAGGGTTCTCCACCGGTTATGCAAATGAACTGGAAAGGTTGTTTTTTAATGACTGAAATAATCTGGGTCACTGTCTTTTTCTTTCCCTGGCCATAGGAATATTTAGTATCGCAATAGGAGCAACGCAAATTGCATCCTGCTAGGCGTACAAAATAGGTGGGTAGGCCGGCATGGATGCCTTCTCCTTGGATAGACAAAAATGTTTCGATGATGTTCATTGTTTTTCTCCATAATAAGTTACAAAACTATCCGGGGTTTCCCATAGTTCAATTTTGTATATATTAAGGTGTTTATGCAATTTATTCCAAATCCAGATAGTCATGTTTTCAGCAGTGGGTTGAACCATAGCATCATTAATATAGGCATGGTCAAAAATTTCAATCACTTTTTTGTTGACTATGTTTTTAAGGATTCCAAAATCGATAAGCATGCCAGATTTTTCATCCACTTCGCCTTGCACGGTGATGAATAGTGTGTAAGTATGGCCATGTAGATTTTTGCATTTACCGGCATAGTTGATTAATTTGTGGGCACAATCAAAGGTGAATTTTTTGGTGATTAGCATGGTTTTTTATTATTAATAATTATGGCGTAGGCATTATGGTTATGGATGGATTCATAGCTAATACACTGCACTTGGAAAGTGGTTATCCTTTTATCCTTTTTTGCCCAGAGAGCAACATCTCGCACTACATCTTCCACGAATTTAGGATTTTCATACATTTTTTCGGTGACAAATTTTTCATCTTCTCTTTTGAGAATAGCGCATAATGCGCTGCTGGCAGTTTTTTCGATTAATTGAATGACTTCAATCGGAGAAATATAAGTATGGGCTTTTAGCTTGAGCACAACATCCGCTCTTTGATTGTGAGCTCCATGCCGACTGATTTCCTTGCTGCAGGGGCACAGAGTGGCAATAGGCACACTGATTTCCATGGAATACCAAGGGATATTATTTTGCCCTAATTCTCCTACAATCTTGCAATCGTAGTCCATGAAACTTTTATTTTTTGAAATGGGAGATGATTTAGCTAGAAATAGCAGAAAAGAAAATTCAACTTTGGCAAAATCAGACTTCAATTCGTCTTTTGTTTTTTGTAAAACTTTTTTGATAAGTTTTTCATCTAACTTTGAATTTGCAATTTCTGTAGCGATCTGAGCAAAGCGGCTCATGTGCGTTCCTTTTTGATGGGCAGGAAGATTGGCTCCCATCGTGATGTCAGCAATGACGAGTTGATTCTTTTTGTTGCTAGGAAAGTACAATGGAATTTTTAGGTTAGTTATGCCGACTTCGTTGATGCTAATTTTTCGATTGTCGAGTTGTTTTTGCACATCTTTCATAGAAGTTTATTATTTAATTATGCGCAGTTCATATAGTCTCCAGAGATAATCTTCGCGAAAAGGTTTTTGAGAAACGATCTTTAAAGCAAATCCAGAAGCAAAAATCATATTTTCCAGCTTGGCAAAATCCAGATTGGGTTGAGATGTGATACCACTTTGAAGGTTGGCATGAGGGAGAAGAATTTTTCCACCATCAGCTAGATGCTTATGCGCTTGCTGTAGAAATTCCTTGTGAATGGCGTGATGATTATCATAGAGTGCTAGATCAATCAGCTCTTTTCCTCCATCAAAATCAATAAAGGGCAGATTGGCGAGAATCAGATTATATTTTTTGTTGTTTTTGATATTGGAAAATAGATTAGATAAAAAGAAAGATATCCTATCGCAAGCATGATTTAAGTGAGAATTTTTCTCAGCACATTGGATGGCTGATGGGTTTATATCAACAGCATCAATGTGCTTAGCTCCTAGAAGCGCTGCGCTAATAGCTTCAACGCCGCTGCCAGTGCCCATGTCCGCTATTTCCATTTCTTGGATGTTAGAAATTTTTTTCAAATAGTTTCCCATTAGAAAATCTTGTTGTGGAGGAAAAACTTCGGGAAAAATCTGGAGCGGAATGTTTTTTTCAGCACATCGCATTTTCACTAAGTAGTTTCCATTTTCCGCTTGTTTTTTGATTTGATGGAGAAAATAAATAGTTGATTCTGGATTGATTTTCATATGAGTGCCTTTAGTTTATTTTTTTAAAAATAGATTATATAAAAAAGGGGATAATAAAATTAGGGGAGCCAAGATGTATAGAATCATACATCTTGGCTTTCGAACTGAACTACGCTGGCTTGATCGCTAGTGCCTGCCAGAAAGCAGGGTAATTGACTTCGCCAGTTTGGTTGCAAGTCATCAGTGTTTCCTGCGTGACATACTTGCTCTGAGTGTGAACAATGTGGAAGCCGGCTTCTGCCAATAGATTGCAGAGTATCTGGTGTGGATGGCACCAAATTACTGAGTGGAAGATCTCCCCAAGAGAGTTGTGATACTCTTCCCGGAACTGTCGACTCTCCATCAGCGGTTTTTTGCTGACTGGAAAGTATCTTGCCCAACTGGATCGTCCAGTCCGGTTAGGGCTACTCTCCTGAAAAAGATATTCATGGAGAGTAGAAATTACCATTCTGCCTCCTGGCCTCAACACTCGCCAGGCCTCCTGAAAGAATGACAAGCATTCTTCGGGACCGTCCTGTAATAGGACAGCGATGCAAGAAACTGCATCAAAGGAGGCGTCTCCGTATGGCAGACTACTAATATCTGCCATAGAATATTCAATACCAAGTGGCTTTGAATATTCTAATTCCTTGGCTGCCGAAAGCAGAACTTCTGCTCTATCACAACCTGAGATCTTTGCGCCTCTCCATGCGATCCTGCGGGTGCAGAAACCCGCTCCACATCCGGCATCCAGAATATTTTCTCCTGGCTGCGGGTGGAGCAGCTCGATTGCTGGTAGGCGACCGAGATGGTCACCCATGACCAAGAGACTATCTCCTTTTTCAATCCAAAACTTTGAATTATCTTCATAAACTTGCATTTCCGGAATTATCTTCATGGCCGTCTCCAGTATGTTTTTTGCTTATATTAAGGAGCTATCTCGTCAACTCATCTGTTGACTATGCACTATACCATATCTGCAAGAAAATAGTGTAAAATATGTCAAATGTAGTAATCTGCAAAATGAAAGTTGTCTATTTTTGGCTTATATATTGACAAAATAGCTCAAATTTGCTATACTGAAAATAATGACATAAATAATATCATTTCTATGAATAAGCTATATAAAGAGCTAAAAACGTTTGGATTGAGCGAGCATGAGGCATTGGTATATATGACGCTGCTGGAAATTGGCGAGGCGAATATTGCTCAATTAACCAAAAAATCTGGTGTGAATCGCAGTACGGTGTATCTGGTGATTGAATCTTTGAAGGAAAAAGGCTTGATTAGCGCCATAAGGAAGAGAAAAACGCTGTTTTATGCCGAAGATCCGCGCAAAATGTTGGACAAGTTGGAAGAGAAAAAAGAGATTCTGAATAAAGTCATGCCCAGTTTTTTGGCAGCCTTTACACTCCTGGATAAAAAACCAGACATCCGATATTTTGAGGGTGAGGAGGGAATCAAGGAAATTTATAAAGATATTTTAAAAACGCCCAATCAAGAGATGTTGTCATGGTATTCTAACGAATATAAAGAATTTTTTGATGAGAGCTTCTTCTTTGATTATTTCATCCCTCAAAGGAAGAAGAATAAGATTTGGTTGCGGGCAATTTATCCCGAAGATGAGGCCATGAGAAGATTGGCAAATAATAATACTGAGCATCTGCGACAAGCTAGATTCATAAAAAATGATAAATTCAAAATTGAATGCGAATTGTGTTTATATGAAAATAATAAGATTGGCATAATTTCTTACAAAGATCAGATGGGTGTCATAATCGCTAGCCAAAGCATTTTTAACACGCTCAAATCAATTTTCGAAGTAATGTGGGACGGGGCAAAAGAGTGATAGGGTAAAATGTAGTTACTATATGTAATAAAATACATTTTCAGCAGTATTAGTTAGCAGCATATCCTAGGAGATGTTATTTTTGCTTATTATTAAGCTTTATAGTAGCATAAGAGCATGAGTACAGATTTAGAAGAAATCAAAAATCGCTTGAATATCGTGGATGTTCTGGGAGAATATATCCGTTTAGAAAAAACG
>JBAZXY010000078.1:0-6381 GCA_041659585.1 Parcubacteria group bacterium
AATCATTGCAGACGGATAACAAGGTGGTTGTTTTTGTGAATGACTATGTCGAAGGAGTGATTCGAGGGGAGAAAAGCATCATTGGGCAGCTTGATTTGCCGGATAGGGTGCAAGTGCGGACAATTCACGGTGAGGATGATATGCAGCAACGAAAAATGATTCAAAGTGAGTTCAATTTGGGGCAGGAAAAAATGGTGCTATTTGTCAGCGGCGATACGGCTGATGTGGGGGTGGATTTTTCAGGAGCGGATCGGATGATTCACTATAATGAGCCATGGACTATTTATGATAAAAAACAACAAATTGGACGGGCCTATCGAGAAGGTTTGAACCATGATTTAGTGGCGTCGACCTTGGTTGTGGGCGGCACGATTGAAGAAGGGATGTATAATTATATTCGCAAAAAAGAAAAAGCCATTGAGAAACTGATTTCAGGCATTCCTATCAGTGAGGCGGAAAAGTTGATGCTGGAAAAAGATGAGAAGCGCGCCGGTTCTGATTTGAATGTGGATAGCGAATTTGCGGAATATTATTTTTCTGCACTGAAAGGCTTGATGCGTATGTTTGGTTACACTAAAGGAGCGGGTGAGGTCGGTTATAATGCATTTATCCGCGAACATGGTGAAAAGTATGCGCAGTTCTATCAACAGATGGGTATGCGGAGCTATCAAGCCAACACAGCCAGGGTGAGCGCTGCGATGATCAGTCGCTTTATGGAGGAGAATGGCCGCAGTGGCGAAGAGGTGAAAATCTTGGATATGGCGTCCGGTCCGGAGCTTATGAAAAAACATGCGCCAAAAGAATGGCAAGACAGAATTTTTAGCTTGGATTTGAATGCACATCATTTCACTAATGGCGCTACTAGCAAAGCAATGGTGGGGAGCTTTGTGGATCTTCCTATCAAGGAAGGATCTATGGATTTTGTGACCTTTAATCTGGCAATCCAGGAGTCTAGCATCGCAATTACGAAAAAGGATTACGAAGGAGTCAAGATATTTTATGAATTGAATCACGTGCTAAAAATCGGTGGCCGGGCCTCTATCATTTTTGATTATTCGTTGGATTATAAAAATAAGGCTGGTTTTTTTGAAAATTTGCAAAAATTTGGATTTGCGGTTGTGGAAGAAGAAAGTGGGGAGTTGTCAGCTGGGAAAAACTATCAAGCTAAAACTCTTACTTTGAAAAAAGAAAAAGAACTGACAGTGGATTTTGACGAGTTGGTTGCGGATATGGGAGCTGAAAAAATTAAGTGGTTTAAATTTGGTGAAAACAAAGTTAGTCAATCTTCCCTGCGCGATACGCGTAAGATTATTAGTGGCTTCAAATTGAATGGCCGGGAATATGAAATTGATTTGAATGAGGGTGACCGCGCTGTTTTGGCAGAGGAGCAAGAAATCATTACGCAAGCTGAGCAATTGAAAGCCGGTAGGCGAATAGAGGAAATTCCGAAAGCAGCTATTATCCAGAATGGGTTTTGTCGGTATTGGAATGGCAGTCACTATGTGTTGTTTAAAAAACTAAAAACCGATAACGGAGCGGTGATTATAAAGGAATAGGTCTGGAAAATTGTCCATAAAAAAGAGGCGCGGATCGGTTTCGATCAGAGCCTCTTGGCTTTTTTAGCGCGCGTGGGAATGTCAGGTTGGCGCATGGGTGGATAGTTGGTCAATTACGGATTGTTTGTATTTCTCTACTGCCTCCCATCCTTTTGGGGTTACTGTGTAGGCAGGCACTTCACCAAGCTGTTGCATGATCTCTGTCTGTGATAGATAGCTTTCTCGAATGAGAAAGGTCATGCTTCTCCCAAAAAATAGGAAAACATCAATGCTAGTGCTCAATATATTGCCACCCAAGAGGGCAAGTGTAACTAAGGCTTTTTGCTGCTCGGCAGATAAATGCATAGCGTATCTCCTATGTGTTTTTGGCAATATTGCCGGATGGATTGGTGAATAAGATTTTTAAAGACCATAGATTAGCATAGCACATAATCGTTCTTTTGTCCAGCCCATCGTCGCTAGGGAAAAATTGTGATAAGATGAAGGTGTTAATGAATAGTGCTAAATTTTTTCTAAAAATATATGTCAGAACAAATGCCTCAATGGGGTTTTGCGGATCAAGAAAAAGTAATTATTGATGCTAAACAAGAAAAAGCACCAGAAGGAGCGAATGTTTTGATGGATTTTATTGATGAAAAATATTTTGAGAATTTTTTGAATAAATTAGATGCCATCGAAGAATCAAATGCAAGTAAGTCAGAGGCGGAGAGGGTGAACATTGATGAAGTGGGGGAGCTTTTGGGGGTTGATATCAAAGAGATGCGGAGTTTTATCGACAACAAGCTTCCTGAATTAGTAGAAAAAGTTCATCTTATGAATAAGGCGGAAAATATTCAAATGGAGAATATTAGTAGCTTGATGGATGTTTTGGGAAATTCTATCATTACAATCTTCAACAGGATTATCTGGGTGCTGGAAAACTTTCGCAATACTGATCCGGTCGTGCAAGAAAAGATTCACAATCCACAATCAATAACTAGGAAGGTTATCGATTTGTATTCCAAGAGCGAGGGTCGCTCTGGCGTAGCATCTTATTATATTAATACCTTATGCACTGATAGCGAAAAATTGAAAATGGAAATCAGCACCAAAGACGGTTTTTTGCAAAATTATCAGGAGTATTTCCATAGCATCACGATGAATGGAGGGACAACAACTTATTTTCCCAATGGAGGAAAAAAATTGGCCTATTTTAAATTTTTTAATGAACTGGAGTCTGGTAGTATTAATGCGGAAAACCTGGAAAAGGCTCTGGGTGAATTGGATGATAAGATTATTGATACGGAAAAAATTAGGAAATCCAAATTGGTTAAAAATACTAATCAGGTATTATGAAAACGGCTTTTAAAAAAACCATGCAAAATATCCAGACCGCCTTACCGATTGTGGCGGGTATTTTGTTGTTGCTTAGCCTGGTGAATCCGTTATTGGAAAAATATTACACTAAGATATTTACGGGAAGCTATATATTAGATCCTTTAATTGGGGCTGTAGCCGGCAGCTTCTCTTTTGGCATTCCAATTGCCAGCTATGTGACTAGTGGAGAACTTCTGAAGGGGGGCGTGAGTTTTTTGGCTGTGGTAGCTTTTATTTTCTCTTGGACTACGGTCGGCGTGCCCATGTTGCCGCTGGAGGCTGCTCATTTGGGGAAAAAATTTGCCATTTGGAGAAATGCCATTAATTTTGTGGGAGCTATTTTGATAGCTATTCTCACCGTAACAACCTTAAGAATAATGCAATGAGGCAATATCTCAGAAAGATTCCTAATGGCCTGAAATTTTTTCTGGCAGTAATTAGTCTTTATGCTATTATTTATTTTTCCAGGCCAGAATTGGCGCTGGAAGCGTTTCATAGTTTTCTAGGGACGTTCTTACAGGTCTTACCCATATTGCTCATGGTATTTTTTATGATATTTTTAAGTTATATCTTTGTGAAGCCAGCTATAGTGAGGCGTCATTTGGGTCACGATTCCGGTCTGAAAGGCTGGATCTATACCATCTTCGGCTCCATGCTGATTGCTGGACCTCCCTATGTGTTGTTTCCATTGCTAGGAGAGCTTAGGGAACATGGCATGAAATATTCCCTCATTGCCACTTTTATGAATAACCGTAATGTGCAACCAGCTTTTCTGCCGGTTATTGCCTATTATTTTGGTTGGCAATTTTCCCTTGTTTTTGGTGGATACGTCTTGCTATTTGCCATTTCTTCAGGGATGCTGATGGAGAGAATAATGCAAGAAAAAAACACTTTTTCTGATAGAATGAAATAATTGAAAAATAAGTTCAAATAGAGTTTAAAAATCTAATTCCAGTAGTTGTCTAGGGATTATATTTAATTTCGCGTAAAGAAAATATTTTTGCTATAATAAGGTAGCTATATTTAAAATATACATTTCTTATGATTAATATTTATTATCGCTCAGTTAAAGAGGAGAGATTAAATACCCTGGATAGCTTTAAGACAGGCTCCTGGGTCAATGTCTATGACCCAACGGAGGATGAATTAGAGGAGTTGGTGAAGATGCTGGGCATAGAAAAGGATTTGCTTCATGATGCCCTCGATCCCTATGAGGTTCCCCGCTTGGAGCAGGAAAGCGGAGTGATTTATGTTTTTGCCAGGGTTCCGAAAAAGAGGCAGCAAGAAATAACCACCGTGCCCATCTTGGTGGTGCTGGGGGATGACTTTGTACTAACAGTTTCCCGGGAAAAATTGGATTTTTTGGATGAATTTACTAAAAAAAGAGTGGATTTTTTTACTACGCAAAAAATCAAGTTTTTCTTAAAAATATTCCTAAGTGTTAATAGGCAATATGAGCTTTTTTTAATAAATATCAATAAAGCCATTCGTGGATTGAGGATTCGTTTGGAGAGAATGAGTAATAGGGATTTGATTCATTTCGTCGATTTTGAAAGAGTCCTGAATGATTTTTTATCCGCCTTGACTCCAGCTGGTTCAGTCCTGCAAAAAATGCTTAATGGAAGAAATGTGACTCTCTATGAGGATGACCGTGACCTAGTGGAAGATATTTTTTTGAGTAACGGACAAATGGTTGAAATGGCAAAATCTACTTTGCGCTATGTAGTGAACATTCGAGACACCTATTCAAACATTATTACGCAAGACTTGAATCGAGTAATGAAGATCCTGACTTCGTTGACAATTCTGCTGACAATACCAACGATGATCTTTAGTTTTTATGGCATGAATGTGGATATACCTCACACGGCCTATCCTCAGGCATATATCCTCATTTTGGTTTTAACAGTTTTTATTTCAACTCTAATCTTCGCTTTGTTCAAGCGAAATCGCTGGTTGTAGGATGAGTGAGTGGCTATAAATTTAGAATAAAGTGCGGGAAATGTTTTTTAGGGGTATTTTTTTAATTTACTTAAATAAAAAAAATGAAAAAGCTGGCTATTTTAGGGAGCACGGGGAATGTGGGCACGCAAGTTTTGGATGTGGTGGACCAATATCCCGATAAATTTAAAGTTATTGCGCTTACGGCCAATGGCAACATTAAACTGTTGAAAGAGCAAATAGCTAAATACCAGCCATTGTTTGTGGGAGTGGCAGATGAGAAAAAAGCCGAGGAGTTAAAAGGGCAAGTTCAGGTGCCTATTTTTTTTGGCGCGCAGACGAATGTACAAATCGCCGAGTTGGAGGAATATGATACATTGGTCAATTGCGTGGTGAGTTTAGTGGGCATCGAAGCTACTTTGGCTGCGATAGAAAAAAAGAAAAATGTGGCTTTGGCTAATAAAGAAACTTTGGTGGCGGCTGGAGAAATTGTTATGCGACGAGCCAAGGAAAATGGCGTGACCATCATGCCTATTGATTCTGAGCATAGCGCTTTGTTTCAATGTCTCAATGGGGAGGACGTGAAAACGGTGCAGCAGTTAATTATTACTTGTTCTGGCGGAGC
This sequence comes from Parcubacteria group bacterium, assembly GCA_041659585.1. Classification (GTDB taxonomy): domain Bacteria; phylum Patescibacteriota; class Minisyncoccia; order Moranbacterales; family UBA2206; genus UBA8518. The sequence continues at coordinate 5,479 of JBAZXY010000078.1, forward strand.
TTTGCGGGACAAAACGAAAGTTGAAATTGAGGGGGCGACGGTAGCGGAGGCTTTGGGGCACAAGACCTGGGCGATGGGCCAAAAAATCACGATTGATTCGGCTACGCTTATGAACAAGGGCTTCGAAGTGATTGAGGCAATGTGGCTTTATGGGATGCCGATAGAAAAAATAAAGGTGATTGTGCATCCAGAAAGCATCATTCATTCTATGGTGGAATATAGTGATGCTAGTATTGTGGCTCAAATATCCGATCCGGATATGCGCCTACCCATTCAATATGCCTTGTCCTATCCGGAACGCTGGGAGGCACCCATCAAACGCTTTGATTTTAGTAAAAATATCACCTTTCAAGAACCGGATTTGGAGAGATTTCCTTGTTTGGGACTGGCCTTTTGGGCGGCGCGTGAATTGGGCACCTTGCCGGCGGTGATGAATGCTACTAATGATTTTATGGTGGGAAAGTTTTTGGCAGGAGAATGTCGCTTGATGGATATCTATAAAACTATCAAACAAGTAATGGAGGCTCATGTAAATATAAAAAATCCTACTCTTGAAGATATTAGAAATTCCATCGCGTGGTCTCAGGGGGAAGCGGAAATAATTTTTAATGCTTAGTTAGTATGAATATTGCAATAGTCTTGGCTTCCGGCATGGGCCAGCGCATGCGGGCAGGAAAGAATAAAACTTTGTTGATGCTAGGAGGAAAGCCTTTGATTTGTCATGCTTTGGAAAATTTTCAAAAATCCAAAGCCATAGACAAAATTGTCTTGGTTGTCAAAAGTGGTGAGGAAAAAATCTTTGCCGATATCCTGGCTAAATATCCGGCCAAAAAAGTGACCGCCATCATTGCTGGTGGCCAGGAGCGGCAGGACAGCGCCTATAATGGGGTGCGCTTTGTGCAA
>JBAZXY010000079.1:0-6353 GCA_041659585.1 Parcubacteria group bacterium
AATAACCTCAAAAAAGCGCTGTACTCGGCGCTCTTTTGGGTCGGTAGTTTTGGGATTAGGAAAATTATACATAGTTTTAATTTCACTACTTAGAATATAATTTTCCAGACGAAAAGTCAATACAAAAATTACAATTATTTACCATCACACTCATGGAAAATTCTTGCCTTACAGTCCTTGCATTTAACATTGTCTAATTTTGGCACAATGTATTTTATAGCATCCGTTTTAGAATCAAAAATGTGATCTTCCCCAATCACTTCTATGAATCCCGCTTTTTTCATTTTTCTTTCTACGAAAGTATTGATATTACTAATATACACATCTCCGCCTAATTTTCTTTTTTTCTTAATAATATTTGTTAAAAAATCTATTCCTACTAAATCAATCAGACTTACACCAGCAAATATGAGCAATACGTTCTTTTGTTCAGGATTTTTTTCCTCCATCATCTCAAAACGTTGTTCCAGATTATCCACCGAGCCAAAAAATACCGAACCCTCAATCTTCAAGACAGCTAGTTGCGGACAAATAGCCTTGTTCTTAGAGCAAGAAAATTTTCTTTTAGGATGAGCACTGTCCGGGACACAACAAGTCACCACTGGATTAGAAGCATAGCGCAGATACATGATAATAGACAAAAACACTCCCACAAAAATGGCAAATTCCAGCTCAATAAATAAGGTTGAAAGGAGTGTGACTACTAAAAGAGCCGTCTCACTTCTACTAGCTTTGATAATACTTTTGATATGATGAAAATCAATCAGCCCCCAAGCCACCAGGAACAAAACAGCGGCCATCACGGCGGTCGGCAAAAAAGCAGCCAGAGGTGCCACGAACAAAATAATAATACTCAAGGAAATAGCCCCAAAAATAGCCGCCAGAGGAGTTTTTCCACCTGATTCAAAATTCAAACCGGTACGATTAAACGAACCACTGGCTGGATAAGCAGAAAAGAAGCTGCCAATCAGATTAGACACCCCCTGCCCAATCACTTCTTGATTGCCATTAATTTTCTGACCTGAACGCAAGGCCACTGCCTTGGAAATAGCCACTGCCTCAGTCAAGGCTAACATCGTGATAGCCAGAGCAGGTGAAGCCAATTTCTTGATAGTGACCAAATCAAAACTAGGCATAGAAAGCGGTGGCAAAACTCGCGGCAGAGCGCCGACAGTTTTTATACCAGTCACCTCAATGCCATATTTTTGATTCAAAAAGTATCCCAGCAAACTTCCCACTAGCATAGCCGGAATCATATAAGGGAATTTCGGCCATCTCTTCTTAATTAAAACACCTACTAATAGCGTCGTGATAGCCACGGCAAAGACAAATTTATTAATTTGATCAATTTCAGAAAAGAAAATGTGCATAGTTTCATAAAAAGAACTGCCTTGAGCCACTTTAATGCCAAAAAAGTTCTTAATCTGGTTAGCCGCAATCAAGATGGAAGCTCCAGCCGTAAAACCAATCACCACGGTATGGGAGATGAAGTTCAACAATTTGCCTGTTTTCATCCAACCCATAAACAATTGGATAATTCCAACTAGAAAAGTGATGGTCAAGACATATTTAATATATTCCGGACTGCCCACCTGCGCCATCGGACTCACAATGGAAAAAATAACCAGGGAAATAGCAGTCGTTGGTCCAGAAATCAGATGCCAGGATGACCCCCACAGTGCAGCTACAATCGCCGGCACAATCGCCGCATAGAGACCATATTCCGGTGGCATACCAGCAATAGTGGCAAACGCCACACCTTGCGGCAAAACGATGATGGCACCTACCAAGCCCGCAATCAAATCTTTATTTAGGTTGCTTTTTGTAATCAGCTTTTTCCATCCCAAGAAAGGGAAATACTTTTCTATTTGCTTACCCATAAAAACACAAAAACTTCGGCTTTACCAAAGTCTTATAAAATTAAAATTTATTATCTTTTAAAAAATACTCACCATGTCAGAATACTCCTCTTTTTTTTGGGCGTCAATAGAAATCCGTTTCTGCAGCTATTGACGCCCCTTGCCATCGGCAAACATACCCGCTTTTTATTTCAACATCTGCACAGCCACGCTGGATTTAGGGAAAAATAATCCTTTTTCCTTCAAAGCATCAAAGTCCCGGTACATCCGACAACCCGTCAGCCGGTTTTCCAATTCCTGCGAACATGACGCCACCGCCACGCGCACATTTTTCTTTTCTAGAGCCCCAATAGCATAGGCAATCGCTTCAATAGCATCTACATCAAAATGATAGACATTGCGCATGCGCAGGATAACCGTATGCAATTTAGCATTCTGTTTAGCTAGATAAAACAAGCGGTTGGCATGCGTTTGCGCGTCCAAATAAGAACAGAAACCGGAAATACTATACACAATTGTGTCATATTCCTGGGTAATGGCAGCCATTTTATCACTAGTCGCTTTACCTACTAGCTCTCCATTGGAATTTAACAAGATTTCCACTTTCCCATCACTGGCCTTTTCCACAAACAAAATGAGGGCAATCACGCTCCCCACTCCGATAGCAATCCCGGCGTCAAAAATCAGAATCAAAATCGCCACGGTCATGGCAATCACAAAATCCTTGCGACTACCTTTCCACATATTTTTGAAATGACCCACTTCAATCAATCCCAAGGCAGTCATATACAAAATGGCGGCAATAATGGCCATAGGGATGAATTTTAAGGCAGAGAAAAAAACGATTGCTCCAACACCTGTCAGTGTCCCGGCAATGATTGAAGACGTGGCATGGGTGGCACCGGATTTGATGTTGAGTCCCGTGCGCACAAACACTCCGGTCGCAGGCAGGCCGCCCATCACGCCGGAAACAATATTAGCAATGGCCAAACCTTTCATTTCCTTGCTTTCATCAAAGCGCGTGCCGGTGATTTTGTCGGCCACCCGCGCGGTGATAAGGGTTTCCAGGATGGCGACTATTGCCACTAAAGCCGCCACTTTAATGACGCCTAATAATGCCTGAAAATTGTGAAACAACTTAGCTATATCCGCCATAGCAGGAAAGGCAAAGAGAGAGAAATGCAAATTTTGATAGCGGTCAGCAATGGTGGGGATATGCACCGCCAAAGAGGTGTCTCGCGTGACCACACCCAAAATAATCCCGATGACCACCAAGGGAATCACACCCGGAAGAACCGTAATAAATTTTTTCCAAACGAGCAGAAAGATAAAACCGGCGAAAAAAACAGCAAACGTTATCCAGTCCGACGAAGCAATGTGTCGCAGCAAAATGAACACATCCTGCAACACTTCTCCGTGCGTATGCACCGCAGTCAAACCGAAAGCTTCCTTGATTTGGGTGGCGGCAATGGAAATCGCTACTCCCGCTGAAAATCCCAACACCACACTGGAAGGAATGTATTTCAAATACTTCTCCCCTTTCAGGAAATAGGCCAGCAAGATGAACAGTCCACTCAACATGGCCAAAATCGGCAAGATCCAGGGACCGGTCACGCCCACAATGGAGCCGGCAGTCACAGCAAAAAGAATGGACGTCAAAGCTCCGGCCGGCCCCACCACATTATACCGACTGCCGCCAAAAATTCCCGCCACCACCGTCGCCCAAAAACCGGTGATGATCCCCGGTACCGGACCGGCCCCCGAAGCGATGGACAGCGCAATGGACAGCGGGATGGAAACAACAGCCACGGTCACGCCGGCGCGTAAATTCTTCAGGATTAACTTTTGCCACTCTTGTTTTAAATTCATACATTTTTATCCGTTATTTATTTATTTTTTATACAAAAAAATAAGGAACCCCTCATTTAATTTATTTTTGAAAAGCACTCTTAAAAACACAAAAACCTCGGCTTAACCAAAGTCTTGAACAGTTTCACTCTATTCTTTTTTTAAAAAATGCTCACCAAGTCAGAATACTCTTCTTTTTTTTGAGCGTCAATAGAAAGCAAAAAATCCTCTTTGCAGAGGATTTCTATTTTGTACCGCCAAGGGGATTCGAACCCCTGATTTCCAGGATGAAAACCTGGCGTCCTGACCGGGCTAGACGATGGCGGCATATTTCAGAACCTGTTTATAATAGCACAAATTAAAAATAAATCAAGCCCCTAAAAAAGCAAAGATCACTTGAAGTGATTTTTGCTTTTATAAGAGCAGTTTCGACTACCTAAATCCCAGACATCCACGACAGATGCACTGAAACCTAGTTGCTATTACTGCTCACTCTATAATACAAAGTCATTCCTTTTTTATTGCAAAAAATCTATTCATTTCTTATTTTCCTTCTGCCTGAAAAACATACACCCCATTTCCCACTCCCTCCTGGATTAGTGCTCGTGAGGTCGCGTTTTTTTTCAACAACCTATCCTTGTCCCAAAATTTCAACACATCCTCGATTCCACTTATTAAAAAAAAGGCGCTGAGTAAGAAGGTCAATCCCAAAAGCACCAGTACAGCCACATTAGTATTCATGCTTATTTGGTAGGATAAATCGAATTGATGAATAATAAAATTAGCCAAAACTATGCTAATAATAAACAAAGCGATGTAATCATAGGGTAATGATAATAACAATCTATCCATCCCATCCCAACCAAGAGAGAGCACGCCCAAAGCATCCATTTTTTTAAAAAAATAAAACAAACTATTCAGCACTAAAGCACCAAACACAATAGAAAAAGCCAAAAGACTTTGCAACCCTATTTTTTTCATCCAAAAAAAATAAGCCGGCCGCATCTCAATATGTTCCTCTTTAATTTTCTGCATTATCTGTTCTTTAACTGACATAAAATATATTTCCTATGATTTATTTAACCTCACCTATTCGATCTTCTAGATTGAATTTTTTCCTATTTTTATCCACCTCTTTAGCCATTCGTTTCTTAGCCCTATTGATAAGTGTCCCGACTGTATTGATGGGTTTTTGCAGAATTTCACTAATTTCTTCGTATGATTTTTCGGAATAATAGCGCAGTAACAACACTTGCCTGTATTTTACCGGCAATTTAATAATCACATTATCCACCTCATTAATCACTTCTTTTCTCAGCCAAGCCTTATCTGCACCATCTTCCGTTTCACTAGTCCTCAATTTATCCCGAGTGCTAACAATGTCCTCCCAGGAAATAAACCGGCGCAAAGACTTGCGCTTAAGATGATTAATGGCTTCGTTATGAGCGATGCGATAAATCCAAGAAGAAAACTTTCTTTCCACATCATAGCTTTTCATATTGCGGAAAGCTTTAATAAAAACGTTTTGCAGGAGATCTTGGGCCTCTTCCCGATTGCCAATTAACCGATACAAATAGGCAAATAGCTTTCCTTGATATCTTTCAATAATAATGCCAAATAAATCCATTTCCCCTTGCTGCACTTTGAAAACTAAGTCATTATCTGACCAAAGTAAAACTTCTTCCTCTAAAAATCTCTTGTTTTGTGACAAACACTTTTCACTAATCATTCTCATTGCTTAATACTTATCTCCAAAGAGAAATATTTCAATTTGTCGAAAGCACTAGAATCACTTACAATATAACATAGAATTCTATACCTTACCCTATTCTAAGTCAAGCATTCAATCGCTTCTCACAACATCTATTCCAGGAAGACCTCTTTCGCTTCCAATCCCTAACTAAATAATAAATCTTATGAAAATATTAGGCATTGAAACCTCTTGTGACGAAACAGCCGCCTCTATTATAGAAGTTAATACCTCGACAGGGTCCATTTATTCGCTATCCAATGTCATATCTTCTCAAATAGCTCTTCATAGCGCCTGGGGAGGGGTAGTGCCTAACCTAGCCGCTAGAGAGCATCTGAAAAACATCTTTCCCGTCATTGAAGAATGTCTAGATAAAGCCCATATCACACTAGCGGATATCGATCTGATGGCAGTGACGCACGGACCAGGTCTTATTCCAGCGCTCCTGATTGGTACCACCGCAACTAAAACCCTTTCCTACCTATGGCAGAAACCTTTACTGGGTATTCACCACATTGAAGGGCATATTTATAGCAATTTCATCAACCAAAATATAGCTGACATTGCTTTTCCTATTTTATGCTTGGTTGTTTCCGGTGGACACACTCAATTAGTTTTAATGCGAGGACATCTGCAATATGAAATCATTGGCCAAACGCAAGATGATGCTGTTGGAGAGGCTTTTGATAAGGTGGCCCGTATGCTAGGACTTGGTTATCCCGGCGGACCAATCGTCTCCACCCTTGCCTCCCAATTTAACTCAGCGGCAAATAAATATGATATTACATTTCCACGCCCCATGCTTCAAAATGATAATTTTAATTTCTCTTTTTCCGGATTAAAAACGGCCGTATTATACTATGTGAAAAAAAATACCACTGCCCTAGAGGACAAGT
>JBAZXY010000080.1:0-6317 GCA_041659585.1 Parcubacteria group bacterium
ATCCACATTGAGCCAGATGAAATGGAGGTGCGGGTGCGCTATCGTATCGATGGTATTTTGCATGAGGCCATGACACTCCCTAAGCAGGTAAAGGAGGGTATTATTGCTAGAATCAAAGTGTTGTCGAATTTGAAGCTGGATGAGCATCGTGTCCCTCAAGATGGTCGATTCAAAATCGAAAAAGATGATTTGAAGATTTCCTTCCGGGTTAGCATCCTGCCTATTTTTAATGGAGAAAAAATTGTAATGCGTCTCTTGGATGAGACGGCCAAAGGCTTGACGCTAGAGAAAATGGGATTAACGGGTGAGGCACTGGAAACGGTTTATCGGCAAATAAAAAAGCCGAATGGGATGATTTTGGTAACTGGACCAACCGGGTCTGGAAAAACCACTACTCTTTACACTGTAATGGATCTTCTTAATACGCCCGAGGTAAACATCAGTACGGTAGAGGATCCGGTGGAATATCGGATGCATCGAGTGAATCAAACCCAGATTCATGCCAAAATTGGATTGACTTTTGCAGCTGGCTTGCGCTCCCTTTTGCGTCAGGATCCGGATATTATTATGGTGGGGGAAATTCGAGACCAGGAAACTTTAGAAATGGCTATTCATGCGGCGCTCACCGGTCATCTTGTGCTTTCCACTTTGCATACCAACAGTGCGGCGGCGACTTTACCCCGAATCGTAGATATGGGAGCGGAACCTTTTATGGTGGCTTCTACGGTAAATGTAATCATCGCGCAGCGTCTGGTGCGAAAGCTATGCGCTGACTGTCGGAAGAGTTATAAATTGACACCCAAAGACCTGGAGTCTTTAAATAAAAATTATGATATGCAATCCATCTTAAAGATAGTGAAGTCCAATGAAGCTTCCAAAGGATTTGTGAAAGCTAAATCTTTATGGAAGGATATTACTTTTTATAAGGCGGTGGGTTGTGATCAGTGCAGTAATGAAGGTTATAAGGGGCGAAGGGGAATTTATGAGGTGCTGGAGGTGGATAATGAAATGGAAAAAATGATTTCACGCAGTGCTTCAACGGAGGATGTAGAAAAAAAAGCTAAGTCCAAAGGAATGATCACTATGGTAGAGGATGGTTTTATCAAGGCGGTGGCGGGAATGACTTCTATTGAGGAAATTTTGCGGGTAACGAAAGAATAGTCTCTTGGAAAAAGTGGCACAAAAAACAAGCACGCAAATCATTTTTATTTTTAGTGATTATAGAGTAGAATTTAGAAAGGCAGTTTAATTGTAAAAAATTATAATTTATTCATATGGAAGTATTTTATACGGCAAAAAGTTTCGCCGGTGAAACTAAGAGTGGCCAGGCTAAGGTAAATGATGAGCGAGATTTGGTGGAGCAACTCCGTCAAGAGGGTTTTGTTTTGACATCTTTCAAGGAAATAAAAAGTGAGCAAGGCATGAATATCAACATAAAATTTTTAGATAGATTTTCAGGCATATCCATCAAGGAAAAAATGATGTTCGCTCGAAATTTGAGCGTAATGATTTCTTCCGGATTGCCTTTGTCCAAGTCATTACAAAATATTACGCTGCAAACGGAAAATAAAAAATTGATTGATGTATTGCAGCATGTTTCTGATGATATTCAAACTGGTACTAGTTTCGCTGATAGTCTGGTGAAATTTCCTAATATTTTTGACGAGCTTTTCACTAATATGATTCGGGTGGGTGAAATCAGTGGTAATCTAGAAGATGTATTGGGAATTCTTTCTAGTCAATTGGAAAAGGACAATACATTGGTTAAGAAGGTGCGGGGCGCACTGGTCTATCCGGCGGTAATCGTGACAGCTATGAGTTTGGTGGGCGTGGTGATGATGGTGTATGTGGTGCCACAAATGACGAGTGTTTTCTCCGACTTAGGAGCGCAATTGCCAGCTTCCACGCAATTTATCATTTCTATTAGTGATGCTATGAAAAATCAATGGTATTTGTTTGTGATGGGTGTCCCTTTGCTTATTTTCTTTTCCAAGTTTGTAATGAGTACGGATTTTGGCAAGCGGGCTATGGGAATCTTTTTACTTAACCTCCCTATTATTAAAAATATTGTTATCAAAGTTAATTGTGCCCGTTTTGCCAGAATTTATAGCTCCCTTTTAAAGAGTGGAGTTTCGGTAGTGGAGTCTTTGCAGATACTTTCGCGCACCATTCCTAATTATTATTATAAAAAAGCTTTTCTACATGCTATTGCCGAGGTGCAAAAGGGAGTAAATCTAAGTAAGATTGTCTATGAGGAAAAAAAAGCTTTTCCTATCCTGGTTCCGCAAATGATTGAAGTAGGCGAGGCTACTGGAAAAACAGAGGAAATCCTAGGCAAGCTGGCAGAGTTTTATGAGGAAGAGGTGGATCAATTGACTAAAAATATTTCTTCCATTATCGAGCCAGTCTTGATGTTGGTGATGGGTGTAGCGGTAGGATTTTTTGCGGTGGCGATTATGCAACCAATGTATGGTGTGTTGGAAACCATTAAATAAAACAATGAAGCAGAAAAAAGACCAAAAATTCAATAGCGCCTTTACCTTGATAGAGGCCTTGCTTGTGCTGTTTATTTTTTCCGTGGTGACGATGACTTTTTATTCAGTGTTTACCCTGGGAGTGAATTATATCTTTGAATCTAAGAATAGATTGGGTGCAGTTTCTTTGGCTAATGAGAAAATGGAAATTATTCGAAACTTACAATACACCAGCATAGGCATTGTCGGTGGAATCCCCAGCGGATCCTTGCCGGCGGAAGAGGATGTGTATGCCAGCAGAAAAACTTATCATGTGAAGACATTCGTGCAATACATAGACGATCCTTTTGATGGGACAAGTCCTTTGGATTTGGATTATAAGCGGGTAAAGGTGACAGTTTCCTGGTTGGGGCCAAAGGGTAGGACGAGTTCGGTAGTATTGGTGTCTAGATTTGTTCCGCCGGGCATGGAGCAGAATGTGGCTGGCGGCGGAGTGCTTTCGGTTAATGTTATGAATAGCAAGGGCATTGGAGTGCCGCAGGCCTCTGTGCACGTAACCAATGATGTCTTGAGCCCTAAAATAGATGTAACAGCTATGACGGATAACACCGGAAATTTGATGTTGCCAGGAGCGCCTCAATCAATTGGAAAATATTTTATTACAGTCACAAAAGATAATTACGAAACAGTGAATACTATTGATCCAGCTACCGTAACCTATTCAGTCACAGACACCCCCGCCTCTGTAGTGGGGGGGATGATGAATGTGAAAAGCTTGATTCAGGATCAGCTATCTGGACTCAAGGTCAGTGCCCTAGATTCACTGGATGTTCCTTTGCCGGGAGTGAATTTTCATCTAGAGGGCGGAAGGATATTGGGATTTGATATGTCACAGTCGCCGGCAGCTCCTATTTATAATATAAAATCAGATAATACTACAGATGCGGAAGGAAAAAAAGAGTTCCTTGATATCAGTCCGGGGCAAATTTTCATTACCCCCTTGGGTGTTCCGCCGATTGGGTATACGTTGGTGAATAATAGTTATTTTACTGAGTATGATGTGCTCAAAAATACCTATGCTTTTATCTTATCGCCTGCTGATCCAAAGGAAGTAAAATTGAAATATGTGAAGGATGATGTCGTGGCTTTGCTGGTGACAGTGAAAAAAAATGCGGACAGCACGCTCTTGGCTAATGCCACAGTGACGCTTTCTAATGCTGCTGGCTATACGGAGAGCTTGATAACCGGAAAAGATGGCACAGCTTTCTTTCCTGGGACAAGTGCGCCGCTTGTTTTAGGAAATTATGATTTGAAAATAACCGCAGAGGGCTATACTGATTTAATAGAGAGCAATATTGCAATTGATAAGTTGCTGTTAAAGGAGGCTAAATTGACAGCCATATAAGATAAAATATGAAAAAAAATACGAAGAAATATTTAGGTATGGGTTTGATTGAGGTGATGGTTTCTATTGCTATTTTTACCATGTCTATTGCTGGGTTTTCCTTATTATTTTTGCGGGCTTGGAAAGCAAACTCCTATACCTTTGAAATGGGGCAGGCCTCCTATGCTGTTTCGCGGGGGGTGAATACAGCTGTGAGTTATTTGCGCAAGGTGCGGCAAGGGGATGATGGAACTTATCCCATTGTTTCAGCTCAAAACAATGATTTGGTGGTTTTTTCTGATTATAATCGAGACGGTATCACTGAACGGTTGCATTTTTATTTGCAAAATGGACAATTAAAAATGGGATTTACCATACCTACGACCGGCATTCCAAAAACTTATCCAGCTGGTGATCAACAGACTAAGATATTGGCTAGTTATATTGTGAATACTCCTGCGCAGCCGATTTTCTATTATTACAATGCTAATTATCCGGCGGATAAAATCAACAATCCTTTGGTGTTACCGCTGGATGTTTCTACTGTGCGGCTGGTGAAAATCTTATTGAAAATCAACATTAATCCTAATCGGGGACCAGAGAATATTGAAACCCAATCGTTTGTGGAAATTAGGAACTTGAATGACTATGATCGTATGAAATAATATAAAAAAATAATATGGAGCAAATAGAACAAAAAAAGGAGACCGCCATAACTTTGTCTCGAAAAAGAGTTTTTGTAAGTCGCAAGGGATCGGCTTTGGCTTATGCCTTGGTAATGATGATGGTGGTGGCTATCATCCTATCTTCTCTATTGCAATATATCACCTCGCAATTGAAATTTAGCTTGTATCAAGGGGATCGGGAAGAAGCTTTTCAAGTGGCTGAATCTGGTATGTATTTCTATCGCTGGTATCTGGCTCATCAAGTTTCCGGCAGGACGGTGCAGCAAATCAAGGATTTTTGGAATAGCGGCACGGCTTATGGAGTGGACACGCCTTATCAAGCGGAGTTTTTCGATCCAGAAGGTGGGGCGATCGGGGCATATAGGATTGAGGTGCAAAAACCAGATGTGGACTCGACTATTTTGATGGTCAAGGTGACGGGCTGGACCTATGCGCAACCCAATGCCAAGCGCATCATTCAAGCGCGCTTTCGCCGTCCTTCCTGGAGTGAATTTGCGGTGGCGGCTAATGACGTAATGCGTTTTGGTTCAGGCACGGATGTGTTCGGTAAGATTCATTCTAATAATGGAATTCGCTTTGACGGTGTGGCGCATAATACGGTGAGTAGCTCGGTGATTAGCTATGATGATCCTGATCATACCGGGAATGTGGAATTTGGAGTGCACACGCATGTTAATGTGCCACCAGCCACGGGAGAAAATGATACCTTCCGTATTTTAGAAGCTCCGCCCAGTGTGGTAAGCGCTAGAACAGATGTTTTTTTGGCGGGTAGAAAATTCCCCCTTCCAGCAATTGACTTTAATGGCCTAGTCTCTGATTTGAATAATATGAAAACGGAAGCCCGGAAGCCTACCGGCACGTTGGTAGATAATTGTACAACAACCGGTTGCTATTTTGATACGGACAACGAAGGAAGGCGAATCATTCTAAATACAGATGGTACTTTTGGTATATGCACGGTAAAAAACTATGATAGTGTTAGTTATAATATCACTAGCTATGTGAATCTAGTTAAGACCAGTAAAACATGCAGTACTTGTAGTGGAGATTGCTTGAAAACATTCACTATTCCCAATAAGGGAATAATCTTTGTGGAAGATAATGTTTGGATAGCGGGATCGTTAAATAATAAAAGAGTTTCTGTGGTAGCGGCTAATCTATTGGGAGGAACTAAGGCTAATATCTATATTGGAAGTGGTAACCTGCTGTATACTAATTTTGATGGTAAGGATATTTTGGGCTTAGTAGCGCAGCAAAATATCAGTGTGATACGCGATAGTTTGGACACTCTCGTTATTGATGCTGGAATGATGGCTCAGTCGGGGCGTGTCGGCAGGGATTACTATGCCAATAATCACAAAAGCCGCATCACTATTAATGGATCGATGGCGACTAATTTGCGTTACGGATTTGCCTACACAGACGGAACTGGTTATGATGATCGGATTTTGAATTTTGACAATAACTTGCTGTATTTTCCGCCACCATTTTTTCCGACAGGAACGGAGTATGCCATTGATCTGTGGGATGAATTATAATTCACTTTATTCAATGGAAGGATGAAAAATTTAAAGAAATAGGCTTAGTGTGCTAAAATAAGGTTAAGGTATAAAAATAAAAATAGAAAGCATGAATTTTCTTAAGAAAAAAATAATTAACTTTGAGCCGAGAATATTCGGCATGGATTTGAGCGATCTTTCAGTTAAGGTTTTTCAGATTGAAACTGAAGGGGGATATGACCATGTTCGGGGCTATGGCTCGGTTAATATTCCC
>JBAZXY010000081.1:0-6297 GCA_041659585.1 Parcubacteria group bacterium
ATTCAAAGTCAGCCTAAAAAATAAACTATCTAAAGCAGGCTAATTAAGATGAATAACAATAAGGAAGAACTGCGCATTGCCTTTATGGGCACCCCGGCCTTTTCGGTGACTATCTTGGAAGCATTGAAAAAAAATGGCTATAATATTGCTATGGCTTTTTCCCAGGACGACAAAGCCGTGGGCCGTAAAAAAGTCATCGAAAAAACCCCGGTGAAAATTTTCTGCGAACAGCAGCATATTCCCGTTTTCACTCCCAAAAAAATCGATACGGAAGCGATTGCTCTATTGCACCAGTTTGAAATCGACTTGGTCATCCTGGTCGCCTACGGAAAAATTCTTCCCCCAGATTTTCTAACTGTACCACCCTTAGGAGCAATTAATATCCACCCATCCCTACTGCCCAAGTTTCGTGGCCCTTCCCCCATTCAAAATGCTTTATTAGAGGGTGATGCAATTACTGGATCCACTATCATGCTAATGGATGCCGGGGTGGATACAGGCGACATTTTGCGGCAAAAAGAAATTACCATCAGCGCACAAGAGACCTATCTTGAGCTTAGCGCTGAATTAGCTTCTTTTTCTGCTGCACTCCGCCTGGAAACACTGGATGATTTTTTGCAAAACAAAATCCTGCCCCAAAAACAGGACACCACACAGGCTTCCTATTGCAAAATGATCCGCCGGGAAGACGGTCAAATCAGTTGGTTGGAAAATGGCCAAACTATTTTTAATAAATTTCGCGCCTTAGCCGGTTGGCCTGGAGTCCATACTCTCTGGGAAGATGGTGAACAAATAAAGCGCATCAAGCTGCACCAAATAAGCTATCTAGAGGGAGACTTTTTGAACCGCTCAATCGGAGAGACTTTTTTACAAGATCAGAAGCTGTGTGTAAAAGCTGGCACTGGCGCCATTGCAATTCACCAGCTACAATTAGAGGGTAAGGCTAGCATAGCGACAAATGACTTTCTCAATGGTTACAAAAATTTTATTGGCATTATATTAAAATAAAAAAATATGGAAAATATTTTTCACAAAAACACTCGCCCCTTGGTTATTGGAACGATACTTATTCTGGTTATTTTTTTCATTACCTTCTTGCGCTTTTCTTTTTCCCATAACCAGCCAGACACAGCTAGCCAACTGCAAGCAGAAATTGACAGCACTCTAAAAAAAGCCACTAAAATTTCTACCAGCCAACTAGCACAAAAAATAAACACTAAGGAATCTCTTAATATCATTGATATCCGGGAGGCCGGTGATTATGCCCAAGAGCATCTTCCTAATTCCAGCAATATCCCCCTTTCGAATTTAAAAAATTCCATTAGTATTTTAGAGAAAAATAAAACCTATACTTTGATTGACACCAGTGCCCTGCTAACAACCACCGCCTATGGCGTAAAGACTTTTTTAGAGGAAGGCTTTAATAATGTTACCTATTTGGATGGTGGGTTCGCAGCCTGGAAAAACACCTACAATCAAACCATTTCTGCAGGCAACCCCAATAGCCTTAGCGACCAATCCAAGGTGAGCTATGTCGATTCAGAAAAACTCAAGGAAATGCTAGAAAAAGAAAAAAATATAGCATTAATTGATGTAAGAAAAAAAACCGACTATGCCGGAGGTCACCTCAAGGGCGCTCTTAATATATTTTTAGCAGATCTTGAAAGCAAAAAACAGGAAATTCCTACTAGCGGGAAAATCATTCTCTATGATGCGGATGGATCCGGCGCTGCATTTCAAGCCGCAGTCAGACTTTTTGACATGGGAATTTTCAATGCCTATACCCTATCTGACGGTCTCAATACCTGGCAAAGCAAAAAATTTGAAGTAGTTAAATAATGTTGCCTATTGAATCATCTATTTCTTGATAGTCGTCATTAGATTAAAATAGACAAAAAGAGCTTGCATAACAAGATATTTAATGATATCTTGATTGTTATTATCTTGGCTTTGGAACTCATCAAATCCCCTTACTACCAAATAACTACGCACATCTTGCGTACTCCGATTAGAAGAAAAAATAATATAATCTTCAATCACTTTAATATAGATATCTTTTTCTAAAGTAAAAAAATCTTTATTCTTTTTGATTAACTGACATTTTTTATCTGAACAAATCTCCTTAATAATTCTTTTAGTTTTTACATTATAAAAAACGAGTGACGCACTCTGACCCTTTAAAAGAAAGATAGTCGTATCCAAGATATTATCAAAAACTTTACATTCTTTCTTCTTATTAAGGCTCACACTTTCTGATAAATTAGCACCGATCTTCATCAGCATATCCATTTTTCTATTCACCTCGCCAATATAACTATAGGAATCCACTAAATCTTTGGCGGTTTGCTGCAGCCTGCGCTGCTCTTTTAACTTCTCCTTACTTTGCGCCTCTAACTGATGCTCCTTGAGAATAAAAAATAAAAAACTGGTTATACCCATAACAAAAATAAGAAATTCCTCAATTCTTTCCTCAGGCATGCCTAATATTCCATTACGAACAATGTCTGGAATTAAGATAGTTACAATAAATATTATTAGGAAAAGCCAGTACATAATAGGATACTATTAATTTAATAAGCCTTATTGTCAAATGCTTGTTCTTTTTTAGGTGATACTCTCTTGCTGTTAGAAAAGAAAAATAGATAAATTATCTCCATAATTCCTGCAGTGTTGATGAGTAGCAGTGCAATAAACCAACCACTCTCTCCGCGACGGGCCGATTTCCAAAGTGCAAAACCTTTCCAAGGCAATGACCAGACAACTAAAGAGATAATTAAATAATAGATATTGATTTTCATTTACTAAAATATTACTTTTTATTTTCCAGCCAGTGATAGAAACTTGGCCTTGATATTCTGCAAGCTATCCCAATCATGAATGGAAATCACTTCAATATCTCCATTGATTTTGGAAAATTCTGCCACTTTTTTTGCCACTTCTTCCGGAGTGAATAGATCAGATTTAGTAAAAACAATGATTTCCTTTTTCTCCAACATTTCCGGATCATAATCACCTAATTCCTTGCGAATAATATCATAATCCCTCTTAGGGTTCTCTGATTCCAGGGAGATGAAATGCGCCAGGGCTTTTGTCCGACGGATATGTTTCAAAAATTTTATACCCAACCCCCTACCAGTAGCTGCCCCCTCAATTAATCCAGGAATATCCGCTATAATAATGCTGTCCATCGCTCCCAAATTTGGCTCTAAGGTAGTAAATTCATAATTAGCCACTTTTACATCAGCCTTAGTGAGCTCATTCAAGAGACTGGATTTGCCAATATTTGGTAATCCAATGAGGCCAATATCTGCAATCAAGCGCAACTCAATCAGAAAATCAAATTTCTCTCCGGAATTCCCCTCTTCACATTCTTGCGGTGAAGTGTTTGATGGAGAACGAAAGCAAAAATTTCCCCGACCACCAAAACCACCCTCAGCCGCCAAAACGGTTTGATCCACTTCTAACATATCAATATCTTCTCCGGTATTGAGATTATGTAATACAGAACCAATTGGCACTGTCAGAATGATATCCTCTCCGGAATGGCCATCAGAGTTATCAGACTTTCCATTTTTACCATTACCTGCACGATGATCAGGCTTGTTTTTATACTTATTCAACGCTGACATATTGGAAACCGTCTTGAAATAGACATTCCCCCCACGTCCGCCTGTGCCACCAGTGGGCCCGAGACTCATCATGGCTTTATTAAAAGCGACAACTCCGTCCCCTCCACGTCCGGCATGAATGGTGATTTTTACTTCATCAGTTAACATAGGTTTAATTTCTTTAAAAAACTATTTAATTCTTCCCCGGCAATTTTTCTTTTTTGCCCCTCTCTCATTTTTTTCATTACAATATTCATGATGCGCACTCGCTTGAGGTCCAACACTTCATAACCCAAGGCGGTGCACATTCTCCTAATCTGATGCTTCTTTCCCTCTGTCAGCACAATGCGGAACATATAGTCATTATCCATTTTTTCCACCTCGCACTCTTTAGTCAAAAAATCTTCCAGCTGGATGCCGCGGCGCATGTGTTTTAAAAACTGATTATTGACTGTTTTATTCACGGTGACATAATACTCCTTTTGGTGATCATATTCCGGATGGAGCAACTTTTCAGTGATGCGACCGTCATTAGTTAGGATAATCAACCCATGCGAGGCTATATCCAACCGACCAACCGGAAAAACATCTGTGGCTATATCCGTTAGTTGCTGGATGCTTTTTTGCCCTTCTGCCGGACTGTGAGTAATCACGCCCATGGGCTTATAGTAGGCAAAGTATTCATATTTCTTAATTTTTTCCTTCACAACAGTGTCCACCTCCACCACATCTGTTTCATCTACCTTGCTGCCCAAAACGGCTTTTTTCCCATTAATAGTCACGATACCCTCTTCAATTAACGTATCTGCCTCGCGACGACTACAAAAATTCCGTTTCGCTAGATAACGGTTAATTCTCATTGGGTATACTAGATTTTCCATACAATATTTCTCTTTAACTTTTGGTCTATAATCATACCATACAATTTTTATTTTAGCAAGCGTTTACAAAAAATCTATTTAGTTATTCAATAATATTACCTTTTACTACATATTCTACCTTTTTTCTATTTTACATAGCAATATATCCATCTAGAAGTGTGTCTTTCCAAAATTTTCAAAATCATCCTGACCCGCTGTCTCAATATCAACCTGCCTTTCAACCGACCCACCTGCCGCCATATTTAATAATTGCAAATAAATGAACTGCACCGGATGCTCCTTTATTTCACTCAATTTATCCATAAAAGCCGATGGAATTTCGGTCACATCATTAATATCACCACTGAAACCAATACTGAGTCCCCCCTCTGGCAATACATCGATAGAGCACGCCACATCAATTTCATTAGCTATGTCATAATAATTATATTCATAATTATTCATGTCCTTTCTATGCGCCAGACTTTCTTGACTCAATTGGTTATCCTCCTTATTCCACTGACTAATTATCTCATCCGCTTTATTTGGCAGAGATTGATTACTTTGCATGCTCTCTGTTGCGTTTGTCGCCATAGCAGCTTCAGTAAATTGCGGTGAAGACATTAACATCGATGCCACGGCAAAACCCAGAACACCCTTCCCTACAATTTTTTCAAAACTAAATCCTTTTTCCTTAAACCCTTTTTCCGTTGCTGTCCGCATGGTGATAATAGCCTCATTCGCTTTTTCCACCATATCTGGCTTTTCAACTTTGGTTTCCGCTATTTGCTCGCTGCCTTGATCCTGTTTTTCCCATGCAGTTGTATATGCTTCCGCCTTCTGTAGCTTAATTTCCTCAGGCAACTGACTAGCTGGCGTGAGCCCGAAATTCTCTAATGAGTTCATTCAGATTTTTGTTAAAAATTATGAGAAAATTTTCCAAACTTTTTTGGTGTTTTTGATAAATATCCGGTAAATCATTCGGATCTTTGGTGATATATTGCTGCAAATCCTGTATCTCCTCCGGCGCCATGCTTTCCAGCAGCTCCTCCAGGGTTTTTTCCACCGCCATCTGTGTCAATTCAGCGATAATCCGCTGTCTTTCCGCCTGCTCGCAATCGACCAAGCCCAGCGCTAACACTAACTTCTCCTTAAGTAATAGTTTTTTCATATGCCTGCTTGCTATTATTTCTCTTTCTATTTATTCCCTTTATTTTACCATTTTTTAGCCCATCCATCCAATATCATCCTGGGATATTGATTTTTCCAGTAATTTACTATAATATAAATATAAGCCTCGTAGAAGGAATTTTGTAGTTTCAAATTTTTTAACATCCAAACCTAGATTTAAAAATTAAAAATTGCATCCATACTGGAGAGTCGCCAAGTGGTAAGGCACAAGGTTCTGGTCCTTGCACCGGGGGTTCGAATCCCTCCCCTCCAACAAAGTGAAAAGCCATCCCCAGGGGATGGCTTTTTGATTGGCTAAACACCGCGTTTTTTCCGTAAATAAAAAAATGCCACTGCTGTCATAATGACCAGCAATGGCAATTGGTTGTATAAAACGTGATGTTACACGGCAAATACTTTGCGTATTGTGGAGAGATATTCCACAGCTTTTTCCACACCCCAGGCATGGATAGAAGTCTCACCTTTTGTTACATCCTCCTTTGTGAAAAGTGACAAAATATCCCTACCTTTATTGCAAGGTAACTCACTCCAATCAATATTGACAACGCGCTTTCTCCAACCGAGCGTGATTGTGCCAATCTCTGTTTCAACCCTGAACCACGGAGCACCTACACCGCGAGAGCTATAGCCATTAGGCA
>JBAZXY010000082.1:0-6289 GCA_041659585.1 Parcubacteria group bacterium
CCATGGAGAAAGTACCAATACGCTAATCATTAACAAAAATGTCCAAACCGGACATTTTCATTTCCCGCAAAAGCGGACATTTTCATTTCCTCTTTACATTAATATAAATAATGTTGACGAAATCCAAGAGGTGAGCTATACTAAGACTTCCTTGTTTTTGAGGATTGTATATGCTAATATTTTATTACAAAAAGAAAGGTTATTATGGAGTATAAAAAAGATGTTAAAAAAATAGATTTTCTCAATATTCCTAAGGAAGAACAGGTGAAAGTGCTGAGAGAAGCCCTTTCTAAGGGGCAGGAAGAGCAAATGAAGCTTGAGAAACAATATCATAAACTTCTGACACAGAAGGCTTGTTGCTAATTTAATTGCTTAATTAAAACGCCTAAAGCGTTTTTTTTGATGGGTTTTTCATGTATGTAATGCTAATATTTTGTATTTGAATAAAATTATATATTGATGACGTATTTTGGCTATTATTCCAATCCAAAGTTCTGAACATGTCTACCAAAAGAATATAGTAGTCCAAAAATTCCTGGTCCAGCGTGTGAAACGCCTCCTCAAAGACCCCATCCAACATTTCCTTGCCCAGATAGCGCAAAGTGTCACGCAACACGTCCTTGAGCCCTTCTATGCCCTCATAGAAGTTTATCTTGGGCTTCTTATCCATTAATGATGATTTATTTGGAACTAAGATAATACAGATATCGCTACGACAACCCTACCTCTTTTTATTCACAAAAATTATCTAGAAAATAAAAACAGCGCGGAAAGTCCAGTGGACCTTCCGCGCTTTGCGTTGCAAATGCAACAAACCCTCAATTTAGTATGTTTTTATTTTCTACAAGCGTTGCGTCCAAGAGTCACAGCAAGACTCAGCTATTTTATAATATTTCTCACCGCTTAATTTCGTATGTTCCTCTAGATCAATGGAAGCTGGTTGGGTGCTTTTCAAATTTTCAAATATTTTTTTAGAAATCCTTTTCATACCCATGATTTCTTTGATTTGTCTTTCAATTTCCACTGATATTTTCTTTCCGTCTTTTTCAACAGTTAAAACAATATGCGCCCCATCACCAACAACGTATGTTCCGTTGCTTCCAGCAAAAACCCTTTTTCCAGGAATACGTTCCCCCTGCTTAACTCCAGTTGCGATCTCACTAGTTGCTTTTTGATATTCCATACCAACAATTTTAAATCCCAACATACAACACACCTCCCACACTATGATTTCTTCTGCAATAATTCCCAATGAATTATTGCACTCCATCTCACCAAAAAAAATGTTCTTTATTACCCAGCGCCACCTCCTTTTTTGCAGAAAATAGTTTTTTTTATGCAAATGTTAACGAACTAGAAAGCCTAGCTTATCACTTCCCCCTGCTACCGTCAATCCAAAAGCCTAAAGCAGATTACGCCCTAATACAAAGGCAGGTACCGCCATGACGACCCTGCCTCTTTTTTTATTCTTTCCATTTTCCGGCACAAGCTAACTCAACGTATTCCAATTCATCTCAAAAATGCTTTTCAAGGTAATATAGATTTTTTCACTTTCAATAATCAGGCCGATTTTTTCTTCCCAAGCCATCACGCCGATTTTGTTGTGACCATAGAGGTCAATTTCCACTTTGATCGGGAAAAGAGTCACGTCCACAATCTTGGTTTTGCGCAAAGATTTTTCCTCCAACGCCTTGTAACCCCTGATTTCCGGCGTATCTGGGGCAATGGCGCGTACAAAGATTTTTTTGTTGACCCGTTCCGGGACATAGTAGTCCAAAAATTCCTGGTCCAGCGTGTGAAAGGCCTCCTCAGAGACCCAAGCCAACATTTCCTTGCCCGGATAGCGCAAAGTGTCGCGCAACACGTCCTTGAGCCCTTCCGTGCCCTCATAGAAGGTGATTTTGGGCTTCTTGTCCATCAAATTAGTGATAGAGAGCAATTGCGGCATCAAGCGATCAATAGCTTTTTTACGCTCCTCCATTTTTTCCTGCAGAATGCGCGGGTCTTCGGCATAGAAGAACAACTTCTTCTTTTTCTTGAGCATGCTCAAAAAACCTTTTTCTTTCAAGGATTCCACCGCCAAATAGGTGGTGGTGCGTTTTACGCCGGATTTTTTGGCCAACCGCACGATGGTGGTCTCGCCCAACTCCAAAGCGGCTAAATAGGTTTTAGCTTCATTTTCCGTCAGTCCCAAGGCAATTAATTCTTCTTTTATCATAAAGTGTCATCAATAATGGCAACATCTCTATAGTAGCAAATAATCCCTTGTTTGTCAATTAATATCCCCACACGAAACAAGCTTTTCCCAATAATTTGACATAGATATTGACTCTTTGCCCATTTTGCTGTATACTACGTAGTCATGATGATTTCAGCAAAAGAATTTCATGACAACTGTTCTTTAAAAATCACATCACAAACATAACCCACTCTCGGGCAACAATTTTAGAAAAGGAGATCGATAATGAAAATTTTAGTAATCGAAGACAACGAACTGCACCGCCAGTCTGCCAGAGAAACCCTCGCTGGTCATGATATTACAATCGTCGAATCATTCGACGAGGCAATGAATATCATGAATACGAGAAGTGGTTTTAATTTTGAAGTAGTATTGACGGATATGATGTTGCCAATGGGAATGAAAAGAACACTTACTCGGGAAGCTTTCAAGTCTAGCGAACAAGTGCCATACGGCCTCATTATAGCACTCAGAGCAGCCATAAGTGGTGCCAAATTTGTGGCCATGGTCACAGATACAAATCACCACCAAGGTGCCATGAGTGCTGCAATCGACTTTCTCAGCAGTGCTTATTATAATTACGAAGAAGGTTTCAAGCCCAATTTTGTAATCAATGGCGCTCAAGTCATGTTCATACACACGCCATTCTGCCAGGACATTGTTGGGAAAGAAACATGTGGTTATTGTAAGGGCTCTGGCTTTTGTTATAACTGCGAGGGGACAGGAAAAAACATACATGGTGTATGCTGCTGTTGCCGCAATGATGCTGGCAAGTGTGCCAAATGCAATGGTACAGGCCAAGCAAATGTTATACGCCAAGAACGCAAAGATTGGGGTCGAGTGCTAGCTGACCTCACCTCTCCACCTTGCATTAGAAAGGAAGTGATTGAAAGCTAAGAGGATACGTCTAGGTAAGAAAATTGAATCTAGTTTTCTTACCCCCCCCCTCACCGAACTAAGTTCAATTCAAAAGCCAGTAACCCATCGCGGTTCCTGGCTTTTTATTTATAAAAATCATCCAGAAAATAAAAATAGCGCGGAAAATCCAATGGACCTTCCGCGCTTTGCGTTGCAAATGCAACAAATTCTCAATTTAGTATGTTTTTATTTTCTACAACGTTGTACCCAAGTATCACAACAAAACTCTGATATTTTATAATATTTCTCACCATTTAATTTTGTGTGTTCTTCCAAATCGATGGAGTCTGGCTG
Source organism: Parcubacteria group bacterium (assembly GCA_041659585.1). GTDB lineage: Bacteria > Patescibacteriota > Minisyncoccia > Moranbacterales > UBA2206 > UBA8518. Next base: position 3,452 of record JBAZXY010000082.1, read on the forward strand.
GGTGTTTTTTAAGTTTTCAAATAATTTCTTGGAAATTTTTTTTCGGTTCATACTGTCTTTAATTTGTCTTTCAATTTCCACTGATATTTTCTTTCCGTCTTTTTCAACAGTTAAAACAATATGTGCCCCATCGCCAACAACATATGTGCCATTGCTTCCAGCAAAAACTCTTTTTCCAGGAATATGTTCTCCCTGTTTAATTCCGGTTGCGATCTCACTAGTTGCTTTTTGATATTCCATATCAACAATCCTAAGTCCTAACATACAACGCACCTCTCACTCTACAAGTTTTTTCTCAATTATTCCCAATTGAATAATTGAATTAGGTTACACCAAAAAAGACTCTTTTACCGCCAAGCAGCACCTCCTTTTTTTAGAAAATATTTTTTCTTATGCAAATGTTAACGAACTATAAAACTTAGCTTATCACTTCCCCCTGTTACCGTCAATCCAAAAGCCTGAAGCAGATCACGCCCCGATAAAAAAGAGGCAGGTGTCGCCATGACAACCCTGCCTCTTTTTTTTGGTGCTAGTTTTTTTGCGAAACTATTTCTCTAACAGTTCTACGCCGGTAATCACTACATCCTCCACTGGACGGTCCCCCGTGGTGGTTTTCACGTTTTCAATTTTGAGTGCCACGTCCATGCCGGAGACGACGCTGCCAAAAACGGTGTAGCTCGGTGGCAATGGCGCTTCTGGACTAGCCGTGACGATGAAAAACTGACTGCCGTTGGTATTGGGTCCGGCGTTAGCCATCGCCAGCGTGCCTTGCGGATATTTTTCAGTGCCTTTCAATTCGTCTTTGAAACGATAGTCCGGTCCGCCCATCCCCCAATTGCTCACGTTCGCGCTGCGCGAATTAGGATCGCCGCCCTGGATCATAAAACCCTTAATCACGCGATGAAATTTGAGATTGTCATAGAACCCGGCACTAGCCAGTTTCAAAAAATTGCCCACGGTCACCGGTGTGGCGGCATTATTGAATTTAAATTGGATGTCACCCAGGCTAGTTTTTAAAACTGCTCCTGGATATTTTTTCACCAGTGGCGAATTATCTCCGAGTGCTTTTGCTACGTCGCTCATAGGATTATTTTCCTTAATTGTATTATTTAGCCTTTCATTTTCCTGCGCTGTGGAATCTTGGATATTTTTTTGCATATCCTTTTTCAAATTAACCATATCCTGCGTGTGCCCCACCGGATCAGTCACCGGATTGGCGATACCTTCTTTTTTTCCCGTTTCCGCTTGCCCACAACCAGCCAACACCAATACTGCCAGCGAAATACCGGCTAATTTAATTTTTTGCATACTTTCTTGACCCGTTAAATTTTCATGCAATGAAACAATTTAGCTGGGTTAATTTTTATTATTACTCCATCTATTATATCTCAAGAATCAATATTGCAAAAGGGTGGCTATTTAAAAAGATACGGTTTCTTTTTCGCTTCTTTCCGGCTATACTTAAACTATTAATTTTTAGCTTATATCCATGACCCATTCCAAGATTTCCGGCTTTTGGCCGGTAGTGGCTGCGCTAGCTGGCAATCTGTTTGTTACAACTATTAAATTTGTCGGTTTTTTCCTATCTGGTTCTGGCGTACTTTTTTCTGAAGCTGTGCATAGTTTGGCCGACACGGCTAATCAAGGATTGCTTCTGATTGGTATCCACCGCTCCACAAAGAAAGCCACTGATGAATTTGCCTATGGCTATGGCAATGAGCGATTTTTTTGGGCGCTCATTTCCGCTTGTGGTATTTTTTTCCTCGGAGCTGGCGTAACAATTTATAAAGGTGTTGACAGCTTGATGCATCAACAAGAAGCGCATATCTCACCAATCATCTTTGCCATTCTACTTATTTCACTAATTATTGAATCAGCCACCTTCTTTATCGCCCTCAAGGAAATTAGGAAAAGTGGTCATGGAATTGCCAAGTCATTAGAAGAGGCTGATCCATCATCAGTAGCCGTGCTCTATGAAGACGGCGTAGCCGTGCTAGGTATTTTCGTAGCTTTCATTAGTATTGTTTTAACTGAACTGACTGGTCACGCATATTGGGACGCTATTGGCTCGATACTAATTGGAATTCTTTTGGGTGTTGTTGCTATCATACTCATCAGCAAAAATCATGAATATTTGATGGGTAAAGCCATTCCGGAAGATCTCAAAGAGGCGGTACTTAAAATTCTCAGCACGGAACCGGCCATTGAAAAAGTCATTGATTTCAAATCATCTGTTCTAGATTTCGGCAAATATCGCATCAAGTGTGAAATTGAATTCAATGGCCACGCCTTAATGAAATCCATGTATCGTGAAGGTGAACTAAAGGAAGAATTTGAATATGTTCAAAATGATTATGATGAGTTTGTTCGTTTTTGTGCTGATTATATTGATCGCGTCCCCCGCCTAATTGGCAGCAAAATTGATCAAATTGAAAAGAAGATCCAACAAACAGTGCCAGAAATAATCCATGTGGACATTGAGATAAACTAGTTTGAAAAAATGACCCTCAAAAAAAACTCACGCAATGTGAGTTTTTTTATTCTAAGTAAACATTATTTTTCTTTGATTTTCATCCAGCCATTCAAATCCAATTTCCATGGCCGTCTGGGGCAAAATTTTTCTCACTCGATCCGGCCATTCCACAATCACCACATTATTTTTATCATTGATGATTTCCTCCCAACCTAGATTCAGCAGATCTTCTTCATTAATTCGATATGCATCAATATGATAAATCCTCCTAATCTTGGAATTTGATATTTTGGATTTTGGATTTTGGATCTCCCTCTCGTATTCTTTCATTATGAGAAAAGTGGGACTGGTATATGGCCCCTCCC
>JBAZXY010000083.1:0-6158 GCA_041659585.1 Parcubacteria group bacterium
GTAATTATTAGTCTCACAAAAAATGAAAACAATTAAAACCATTTCGCCGGCGAAAATAAATCTTACCTTGGAAATTATCGAAAAATTGCCGGATGGTTTTCACGGCTTGCGCTCCGTGATGTTGAAAACCGCTAATTTGGCTGATGAAGTGGATTTGATTTTCGATGAAAAGCAAACAGGTATTCAGATAATTTGCACAGACCCAAGTATTCCGACCGATGAAAAAAATATTTGTTGGAAAATTGCAGAGAAGTTTTTTGCAGTGTCGGGCAGGAAAGTGGGCCTGACAATCAAGTTGAAAAAACATATCCCAGCTTTGGCTGGTTTGGGCGGGGGAAGCTCTAATGGAGCGACGACCCTCTTGGCGCTCAATGAATATTTTGGCAAACCGCTCAAATTTGAGGTCTTGGTGGAGCTAGCAGCGACAGTAGGCAAAGACATTCCGGTTTTTTTGCTGCCCGAGCAAGCGGTGCTGGTCAGTGGAGCGGGTGAGAAATTAAAATCGATTCCCTATTTCCCCAAGCTCAGTTTGTTCTTGGTCAATCCTCATGGGGAGATGGCTACCGGCTGGGCCTATGGCGAGCTGGACCGACGGATGTGGTTTATGGCAAATGAAGGACGAAAAAATATTTCCCTGCAAATGCTGAAAGATATAGATAAGAGAGAGAAAATAGGCCAGTTACTCTATAATGATTTTAGTTTGATAGCCGAAGAGGCGTTTCCGGTTATCGGGGAGATTCAAAATTGCTTGCGAGCTTTCGGCGCCCTAGGGGTTTCTATTACCGGCAAAGGTCCGACAGTGGTGGGTATTTTCCGGACAGCCAAAGAGGCGTTGGCAATACAAGCCATGCTGCAAAAAAACTATCCTGACTTTTGGGTGACAGTGGCGTAGGGGTTGGCTCAGGAGAGTCATCTGGACAAAAATAACTAGATTTGCTATTGTTTTTCTAGGCAAAGTGCCTAGGCATTTTGCATAGTTCTTTTTTAGCTATCTTTTTAAATGCACGTTCATGGTGGGAGCGGTTCCCATTATGATGACAGTAATAATCCTCATATACATAAGGAGATTGGATTATGGGTGAAGGTAACGGAAATGGTTTTTGGGGCACGGTTGGTGCTTGTCCGGCACGGATTGCGGCCAGGCGTGATAATTTTCCAACAAAAGAAGAAAAAGGAAATCCTGGCATCGGTGACGCTCCTTCTTCTGGACAGGCAACATCCCTATTGAAGGAAGTGGAAATTCACCCATTAACATTAGCCAGTAATCGAAGGAATCCTGGCATCGGCGATGGTCCTTGTAAATGATAGTTAGCTAAGGCTGACTATACGATGAATCTTAAATCCCTACCTTATAAAAATCTAGCATGATTTTTCTAAGGTAGGGATTTTTTTGTGAGTTGTGTTTTGCGAAAAACCCTGTCGCATGCTATATTTATGAGGTAAATTAGGCTAAAATTATGACAGAAGAAATAGAAAAATATAAACAAGCTTGGGAGAAATTTCAGGCTAAAATGACTTCTTTGAAAAAAAGAAGAAATGCCATTATGGAAAATATTTCAGCCAAATTTGATCAGCAACAAATAGCTGCGATAATGAAAAAATTGCAAAAATAATGTATAAAGAACCATCCATAATGGAAGCTACCGAAAAACAAAAGGCGCCTGAAAATCAGGAGGCTCCAGTTGGCGTTGAATCTCCCGAGCAAATTCGCAAGCATTTGATGGATGCCGCCACACAAGAAACTGACCAGTTTCATGCAGAATCTGCCACGGATATTTCGCAAATGGAAGCTCGCGCGGAAAAAGAAGAATTAGTCGTTGACGCAGAAGATAGAAGCGCTTTGCAAGAATTAGGCATCGAGGCTGATGCGGCAAAAGATGAGTTGTTGGCGGAGGTTGGTGATGAAGAAAGTGAAGAAGTAAAAAAAGAAGCTGCTATAAAGAAACAGCCGCGGTTTATAAAGGAATTTTCAAAACAACAATCTCCTGAGGAAAGAAATCAACTTGCTCAGGAAATTCGTGAAAAAAGAAATACCCATTTTAAAGACAAAAAATCCATTGAAGTCAAGGAGCAAGAAAAGAGTGAGGTTGTTAAGCAACTTGAAGTATTACAAAATCAAATTGAATCGTATAATGATGCATCTTTTTTTGTTAAAATAAAAGATTTTTTTGCAATCAAAAGCGTTGAAGCCCAATTGCAAGAAAAATTTGGACAGCAAGTTTCAATTGAAAAACAACTTAGCGCGGAGATTCCTGGAAGATCTGATCTAGATGAGACAAGGACGATGCTTGCTAATTTTTATGCTGATGAAAAAAGAAAGTGGGCAGAAGCACCATATTCTAAAGAAGATATCATTAAAAATTTTACCGAAGAACATTTATCCTCACTTTCAACAAATGAATACATGTCATTATTACAGCGTTTCCCGAGTGAAATGGTAACACATGTATCGCGGCATGGTGTGCGCGATCACGCTGATCTAGGAAATCATCAAAAGGGGCTAGGGGAATATCATGATACTCTTAGAGTAGTTCTTCAAAAAAAGGAGCTTCGATCTGCACTTGGAATTACTCTTCAAGAGTCTTCGAAAGAAGATGCTGTTGCAAATTTTTTACAACTTGATAATTGTCCTAATCGATATGGCGCATTGGGAAGAATCAGTACTAAATTTAAAAATCAGGTTATTGGAGATCCCAATGCCTTTGCCGACAACAGTGCAATACATTTTGCGGCAGAAGAAGTGGCGGATAGTTTTTATGGCGGGGAAAGTGGAAATGAGATTTTCTTTGCTTTCCCGTCAGCCTTGGTCGCCTCGCAATATGAGTTTTCGGGAAATTTGGCAGCTAGCGGAGGAAACAACGACCAATTTATATGGCCAGATATAGAAAAAGGAATGCCAATTGATGCTGGCATCGCTTTCATTCCTGAAGATGTTCTGGTTGATTCAGAAAATGGATCACGCTATTCTTTAAATGAAAGCATGGAAGTGGAGCCAGCATTGGGTATTTCTGAGATTTTGGCAGCTAGATTTGGGGGGAAATCAGGATTTGTACAGACATTTATTCAACAAAGTGAAAAACTTAAAAATACTGATGAGGCCGAACGAGCATTTAGTGAATTTGAAATAACTGACACTGAAATGAAGAAAGCTCTAGTTGATAAGGAACTTTTAGGGGAATTGAATAGGGTTTGGGGTTCAGATAACGAAAAAGATGAATATGCCAAGATCCTGACTAAATATTTTCAGAAAAATAGGCTAAGTCCATATAAATTAGCAGGAAGGACTATTTCATCGAAAGAATATTGGGAAAATTTTTTTCAAAATAATCCTGATTCACGTCCTAAGCATATTGTGTATTATTCTGGCGGAGATCCAACGAAGACCTTGAATGATTGGCGAAAAAATAATGGTATTATTAAAAAAGATGGACGATCTGATTTGGGTTTTTCTGAGAACGAAAAAGACAGGGATGTAAAAAATAGAGATGAAACGCAACAGAGATTTGTTTCAATTGCTAAGGACGTGGTAGATAAATATTTTCCAACAGATGATGGAAAAGATACGCTGGAAAACTGGAGATTTTAGTAGCTTAAGATATATAAATGAAAGTGCAAAAATTACGGGAAAAATATTTCTAACCAATATTGCATGCGTTAGGTTAATATCTGATAGATGTATATTTTGTAAAAATGAAAAATAAACTGAAAAGAATAGTTTTAGTTTCGGTCGTGGCAGTCGTCCTGATTGTGGGGGGCTTGTTTTTGGGGCGCAATAAATCGGTTTCTTCTACCATAGTCACGCCCGTCACCAATCAGGATAGGATGGATGTCAATGTTGGTACGGTGGCGGTTTCTAGGAAAGCAGCGGAAGCGGTGAAGATTCTTTTTGTGGGGGACTTGATGTTTGATCGCTATATCCGTCAGGTCGCGGAAAGGCGCGGACGGGACTTTGTTTTTGCCGGGGTGAAAAAAATGCTGGCGGAGAATAACTTGGTAGTAGGGAACTTGGAAGGACCGATCACCGACAGTCCTTCGGTGAGCGTGGCGAGCGCCATGGGCGAGAAAAATAACTATATTTTCACTTTCCCATCCCAGACGAGTGCTGATCTGGGACAGAATAACATTCGCCTGGTGAACCTAGGCAACAACCATATTCTGAATTTCGGGGAAACGGGCTTGGCCCAGACAAAAGCCTATTTGCAAGCGAGCGGCATTGATTTTTTTGGTGATCCCAATGCTGGCAAACGCTTAGCGACGTGGAAAAAGAGTGGCGTGAAAGTGGTTTTTGTTAGTTATAATCAATTTGAGTTTGACGCCGTCAACCAGACTTTGCGCGATATTGAGGCGGCCAAGCAACTGCAGGCGGATAAAATCATTCTCTACACGCACTGGGGGAAAGAATATACCAATGCACCAGAAGAAAAAATTCAGGCGCTAGCGCATCAATTTGTGGATGCAGGAGCGGATTTGATTATCGGCTCGCATCCGCATGTAGTGCAAAGCAAGGAGCAATATCAAGGCAAGTTTATTTATTATTCTCTGGGTAATTTTATTTTTGATCAATATTTCACTCCTGAAACGCAAAAAGGATTGGCAGTGCAAATCGCCATAGATCCGGTAACTAAGAAGATGACTGCCCAGGAATTTCAGGTAGTAATGAATCATAGTGGACAAACTTTGCAGTCGTTGAAAAAATAGAATAAATAATCAAGCTATTTTTTCAATGGAATGGTGGTGATTAAATCTCCGGCAACGGTGAAGAACTGCACTTGCACAGTGTTAGCCGAAACAGAGACCAGGCCAAAAGCCTTTCCAGTATAGGAGAATTCATCGGGGTGGGGTGCGGGAATCTCATGATTATAGCAATCGGTGTTGCCAAAAATAAATTGGTCTACCGTGCCGATTTTTTTGTGATTTTGAATGTGCTCGTGTCCGGAAAAAGCTACATCTACATGGTAGCGTTCCAAAATTTGCCACAAAGCATCGCGGTCCTTCTCACTATGATCCAAGCTGCTGTCGATCTTTGATTTAGTGGGATAAGCAGGTTCATGAAAAAAGACAAAGGTATGTGCTTGTTTATTTTGAATCAAGTCGGCTTCGAGCCAATCCAATTGAATTTGATTAATGTGATGCTCTTTAGGTTTTTCACTATCAAGGAAAATGAAGTGTGAATTTTTAAAATCAAAAGCATAGGTCAATTCCTGGAAATCAATCGGCCCATTCTTAGGTAGGGCAAAAAATTTCTGCCACAATGCGTCCGCTTTTTTTTTGCCTGTCCGATCATGATTGCCCATCACCGCGTAGGTATGAGCGAACAGCGGACCGAGGGCGTCCTTCCATTTAGTGAGATTAGTCTCACATTTTTTCTCTCCGTCGCAACTGGAAAGCAAATCACCCACGGTCACTAGGAATGAGACCGGTTTTTCTTTTAGGGAGGCGACGCTTTGCTGTAATCCTCCTTCTGGATTCTGCGCTTGAAATCTCTGAGTATCGCCAAGGATAGCAAAGGAGAATTCATCGCTGGGTGTGTCGATAGGGGTGGTGATGGCTTCCTCCTGGGGCTGTTCGGTTATTTTCTTGAGAGAGGGATGAAGCTGTTTGATTATCTTTTCAGGAGAGGGGTTGGATGCAGGTTGCGCTAAATAGATGCTTCCACTAAGTAACACTAAAATAATAATGACAATCCAGAAAAGCCGCCTAAGTAGGAGAGCTTTTCCGAGGGAATTCATTTGTTGCCAAAAAGAATTTTGCATAGATTTTTTATTATTCAATTTTTTCTGACTTAAATATAGCGAAAGGTGGTCGATTAAGCAAATAGGAAATATCCAGGAGTGTCGATTGAGGGATGATATTAGCTGAATGTGGTATAATGAGTATATATTAGCAATCTGAGGAGTTATTTTTTAGAATGTCAGAGTTATTGGAGAATAAAACATTTCAAGGTGAGGACTGGTCCGGTCAAAAGCGGGTGTCTTTGGAAGTGACTAGTTGTTCTTTTGTGAATTGTGATTTCACGCAAACTAATTTTGTGGATACTCGGTTTGTGGATTGCAAATTCACCAAGTGCAATTTTTCCAATACCAAAGTACTTGATTGCAGTTTCCGCGATGCCCGTTTCAAAGACTGCAAAATTACCGGGGTGATTTTTTCTGAGGTGA
>JBAZXY010000084.1:0-6110 GCA_041659585.1 Parcubacteria group bacterium
TTTTCACCTCAAAAGAAACATCATCCAACGCTTTGAATTCCTCATAGCCTCCATTCTTAAAAGCACTCGTCACCGCACCACGAATAGAAGTCACCTTTTCATGGGGAATACGGAAGGTTTTGGAGACATGATCGACTTTTATGGCAACTTCTTTATTCATGCAATCTAGTGCTTATATATTAGGCTTATTTTTCAATTATCAATAACTAATCATGGTATTAAGATACAAGGTACAAGAAACAATAATCAAACAACTCCCAAAATTCAATAACCAAACAAATGGACTCTTGATTATTGGGGATTATTTGAACCTTGCATCTTATTCAGCATCCGTATCCATTATCTAATAATACCTAAAAAACATATAAAATACAAGAAACCATGCCTAAACAAATAAATTCTTGCTTATTGAACTTTATTTGGTGATTACTGGCCTATTTTCTATTTTCGCTATGATAGCTGATAGTATATTCTTTAGCTCCAATGATTCTTGCTTGATATCTTGCATACGAGATTTCAATTCTGGATTCGCCTCTTCGATAAGATCCAGCCAATGCATTGTCTCCTTGGCTTCTTTTCTAGCAATTTTCATTCTCATTATGAGATCTTTCTTGCCCAGAGAGTCATTTGCCTCCCTATAATTCGCGCCGACAGAACCGGCAGAGCCAACTGCTTGTCCTGATAGCCTGTTATTTATTGAATTTTTTGACAAAGAAGTGCACAACCGCACCACCCTCTTTGCAAATTCAGTTGTTCTTTCCTCTAAATCAAATTTATGTTTATTTTCCATACATTTTTTTGATTATTGAATCTTGATGTTTGTTTCTTGCTTGGTGTTTGTACCTTGGTTATTGTATCTTTCGAGCTATTTTAAATTCGAAATTAATTCCAACTATTCTTATATTATATTACATTTTAATTATTCTGTCATTCTGAGGCAAAACATGCTATACTGGAACTAGAAAAATAACTCAAATAAAAATATATCCATGAAAAAACTATTAGTATTCTTTTTCTTTTTAATACTTACGTTAAATAAGACATCTGTTGTAAATGCGTCATATCAATACGAGGGAGTAGCATTTTATTCCCATAACTCCTCTGCTGGATATGCCGCTGAAGGAGTGGCTTTTTACACATTTAATGAATATCAAGAAGGAACTGTTCCTGTTTATCGCTATTATTCGAATACAAGCAATGATCATTTCTATGTAACAGAAAATAAACAATTCCCTGGATATAACTCAGAGGGAGTGGCTTTTTATGTATATACAAATCAAGCTCCTGAAACACACCCCGTTTATCGATTTTATAATGAGATTACGGGTAATCACTTCTATACAATTTCTGAAAATGAAAAAAATACAGTAATAAATAATCCTCAATGGGGTCATAAATATGAAGGTATAGCATTTTATATTTATAAAAATCAAGTTGAAAATTCTTTTCCAACATATAGGCTTTATAATTCAGAAACAGATGATCATCTCTATACAAATTCTAAAAATGAAAAAAATACAGCATCAGTGATACCTATTTATCGTCACTACAATCCTATTAGTGGCGATCATTTTTATGTTACTGAAAACAAACAATTCCCTAGTTATAATACCGAAGGGATAGCTTTTTATGCTCAGTCCACCGCAATCTCCGATTCAGCAGTGCCAATCTATCGTTACTATAACTCAAGTAGCGGCGATCATTTCTATATTACTCAGAAAAGCAATCTTACAAACTATGCATTAGAAGGACTAGCTTATTATGCATATACATCTAAAGTCAGTGGAACTTCTCCTGTCTATCGGTTTTATGATCCATCAACTGGCGATCACTTCTACACCATTTCTGAATCCGAAAAAAATTATCTACTACAAACTGAGCTGGGACCAGAAATTGCGGTGGGGCTGTGGAAATACACCAAATCCGACATCCAAGCCACGCCTTTCAAAATTCAAGCCAACAAAAACTATAACATCCGAAACAAGAGTGGCGGAGTCATCGCCCAAGTTGCTGGCGGAACCGTCACTCGCGTGACCTATGACACCAATGGCAATTTGAAAATATCCGGCTCCATTGCAGACACCCTGTCCAACACAGAAGTTTCTTTCGATGCCACGGATGGTAACAACGCCGATATAATTTTTGATGTCTATCGCCCCAGCTCTTCCTATGACCAATATCGTGGCAAAATCAAGGTTCGCTACACGGATTCCAGCAACATTTGGGTCATCAACACTCTTCCCCTGGAGCACTACGTCTGGGGCATGGGCGAAACTACCGGCACCGGACCAGCGGAACACACCAAGGTAATGACCACCATTTTCCGCACCTATGGCCAATGGTACATCGACTATGCCACTAAATATGCTGTTTATGGATTCAAAATCCGCTCCGATTCCGGCTCCCAAATCTATAATGGCTATGATTGGGAAACAAAATATCCCAACATCAGAACCAACGCCGGAAAAACTCGGGGTGTCGTGGCTCGCTCCGGCTCTGAAACCGCTCTCACACCCTACTCCTCTTGGTCAGATGGTCGGACGCGCAGCTTTGAAGAACGCTGGGGCTCCAAGGATTATCCTTGGTGCAAGTCCGTTGCTGATCCTTATGGAAAAAACTCATCCCAAACCACCGCTCAGCTTGAAGCCGCCGGCAATCACATGGTGGGACTCATTGCCAACGGCTCTCTCAAGCTAGCCAGCAGTGACTACAACTGGGACTATCAACGCATCATGAAATACTACTTTTCCGGCATCAGCCTAGAACCGAACTACTAAAATAATTTCAAAGTCTAAATTTTAAATTTAAATTGAATTTTAATCACTCAATTTTAAAACGCCCCCGCACTAGCGGAATACCAAAATACAAATTGAAACTTGTGTGCGTTAAGAAATTTCCTACTAGATTTCCTTTTAGCATTTTCGGGAATTTTAGCGAACAAGTTGTCCGCCTCGGCGAGTTCGCCTCGAACGAGACGGGATAATTTGTCTTGGTATGTAGCCGTGCGGTAGTTTTCTTTTTTGCCACTTTTCTTTTGGGGAAAAGAAAAATGGCGAACCCGTAATTGTGTGCAAAAATAATTTCATAACTTAAATATTTTTATGAAAAAACTCATCATCATCTCCGTCCTTATCGGCTCCATTGGAGCAATTTCCTATTTCACCTATCCCCTCATCCATGACCGCTACTTCACCAAAACTGTCGTGACCCCGGTAGGCACCAATCCCATCTCTTCCGGTACCAATCCAATTTCTTCTGCCCCAGAACCCATCCAAGCCAATCCCCCTGTCAATGAAAACCCGAGCGAAACAACAACCCCTCCAGCCGAAGGAATCATTGAAAACTCCATTGGCAATTCCGTAGAAAAAAATACCGGCGCAACCACAAGTAATATCAAAGCCAACATCACCCCTGTTCACTGCGACAATGACTGCAAAGCCTTTGCCAACGACCTAGTGCTCTTCGCCTATTGCCAGGAAGTGTGTGGCATTTCCCCCATCAAAACCGACGCTAATTGCGACGCCAAAAAAGATTTGGAAAAAGACTATTGTCTCAAAGACCTGGCCATCACCAAAACTGACTCCGCCTTGTGTGAGGGCATCATCGACGACAACATTCGCAAAACCTGCCACAACCGCATCGCCGAGGACCTGTTGGAAAAAGTCCAATCTGGCAACAATAGCGGGCTCTAGAGGCTAAAATAGACCCCAAATTGACACCCCCTTAGCCCGAGAGTATAATGAAGCTATGAGAATTACCAAATGCGACATCTGCAAAAAAACCATCGCTCGAGGTTCAGAAAATCTCCAGCTGGCTTATAATCGCCTCAAAGCATTCGATTCTCTTGAGCTTTGCGCTGCTTGCAGCAAGCCGTTTGTGAAAATATTGCAGACCAAAAAATTAATTCAAAAAGAAGAGAAATAAGATGGAAGAAAAAAATAATCTCTCGGGAGAAGTGACCCTCGCTGCTATTGCCGAGCTCCTGAGAGCCACTACAGAATCCTTGGAGACGAAAATAGCTGATTCAGCCAAGACAACTACCGAATCACTGGAAGTAAAACTAACTGCCACCACAGAATCCCTGGAAGCGAAATTGACCTCCACCACAGAATCTCTGGAATCAAAAATAGCTGCCTCAGCCAAGGAAACTGTGCGCTTGCTAGAACAAAAGATAGACGATTCTGTCGGTGAATTAGCCGCCATGACACAGAACCATTTCTTGAAACTAGAAGAAGAAGTGGCTGAGATAACTTCTGATGTCCAAGAAATTAAACTAAACACTTTAGATATCAAAGCTGACCTCAATAAGAAAGTTGAAGTTTTTAAACATAATGACCTCATCTATCGCGTCGAAAAGCTGGAAAAGAAACTCGCCTAAATTTCAAGCCAACCTTTATTATATACAAAAAAAACTAGCCTCAGCTAGTTTTTTTTAATTAATTTCAAGCTATGTGAGCATAAATATCGATACTACCTCAACAATAAAAATCAAGATGCCATAAACCCATTTGCGCCATAATGGAGTATTATCCATTTTTGAAACGATGAACATGGCGAGACTACTGAAAACAAAAAAGAAGCCCATCCAAGTCGAAACTGATTCTTTGGTGGTGGGACCAATATCAAATGAATAATGCGACTGCACCGGAGAGTTGATAATCCAAATAATATCCACTACCAACCATGCAAAAAGAAAGACTAGCCATTTTTTGAAAGTTTTCGCTGAGATGGAAAAAGAAACAAGACTAGTAAAAATTAATGCCAAACATACATGAAATAATGTCCTTGTAATTAGTATGTTATTACCCCACAAACAACGATTTACTTTTACATCACACACTATAATATAGAGGGATACTAAAGTTATAGCCAATGAAAGTATCATAAGTAGTTTTACCCAAAATATTTTTTTTTCTCCACTCATACTATTTATTTTTAATATTTACAAAATTATTCAAATCAATCTTTTTGCTTGCATACACTTTTTTGTTTTCAGGATTTTCAATGGAAATGCTTCTTTTGAATCCTGTCTTTTTATTTAGTAACTTATCCAGACAAAATATGGCTTCTGCTCTTCTATTGGATTTTTTCTCTATTCTCTTGGCCTTTTGATTACCGATGAAAATCTCCATATTATCATCGAATTTCTTGCCATTGATTTTGAGATTCAGTCTTTGCTGGCAATTCTTGTTTGAGGTTTTTGTAGAAAGATAGGCTGACCATGAATCAAGCTTTGGCTTTTCTTTTTTCTCTATCTTGGGCATGTCATCGATTTCTGTTGTACTGCCATCATCTCCTTGGCCGTCATCAATTCCATCGCCTGCTCCATCCTGATCATCACTGCTTTTTTCATCATCTGTTTCCAGTGTAGCACTGCTATTGATTTTTGGCACGACAATATAATCCTCACTTCCATCACCGTCGTAATCCGCTGAAAGAGAAGTCATTGCTTTGAGACCATCACTTGGAACATCAAATCCTGCCTGCGTTCCAGAAATAACAGGAAGATTTTCCAAGGAAACAAAATCACCATCTTCTTCTCCATTTTCCGTGAGAGAAACTTCTTGCAATTTGATGGTATACGATCCTTCCCCATAACCATCCAATTCCACACGGATATCATCATCTTCGCTCCAACCGACATATTTCTGCTCTCCAAATATTTTGTAATAGGTATTGGGGATGTTTTCCTCAATCACTTTCCCATCAGCAGTCATGATCGGTCCGGTATGATTGCCATGTTCATCATAAAGATGGATGTCCAGAGGTGAATAGAGAGTCATCCGGATGCGGGGTTTCATTCTGGTATAGTCAGCTGGTTTTTGGGAGGAGATGTATTCTGGGAGAGTTTCGGGAGATTGGTGAATTTTAATGATAGCAGATAGAAAATCCAGGAGATTGTTTACTTCTAAAATATTTTTGTGCTTTCTATCTGAATAATCATCATTATGTTTATATAAATCCAACCAAAACCTCTCCACACTTCCACCCGCAGGCAACATCAAAGAACTGGGAGCTGTCACCGTCCCATCCCCATCTGAAGTGAATTTCGGCTCCATTATGGGATCAAAAAGACTAGTCTCCGCGCATTGAGGAAGAAAAAGTCCGAA
>JBAZXY010000085.1:0-6059 GCA_041659585.1 Parcubacteria group bacterium
GACTACATCAGCCAAACTACTGGCGGACAAAGCTCCGGCAGCTATTCCAGCGAGGGGGTCAGTTCTGCCGCCAGCGGAGGCACCGCCTACCTTTCCAAGCTAGCCAAAAGTGCTAAGGCCACTATTGAAGCGCAAAACACCACTCTCAAACCAACCTATGTAGGCGATCCCGGACAAAATCTCTTCAGTGAAGGCAATCTGGATAATTTCAATACGTACATTTCCGGCACCAACAATCCCTGGGCCTATAATCTTGATGTTCAAGAAAAATATCAAGCTAACCTAGAAAAAGAACAGCAAGCAGCGCTCGTCAAAGCCATCGCCGGTCAAGGATATAAAGGCACTGAGGTGGATGGACAAACCATCACCCCGGGAGCGCTCATTGCCTCACAAATGGCCAATTCACAGGATTTGGGCAACAAAACCATCGCTGGAGCCAACAGCATCGGCGAAGTGGTGAGCAGCATCGCTATGCAAGCCATTTCACAGACCATCCAGAACGGCATCGGAAAAATGCAAGAAAACATCCAGAAAGAAATCAATAACAAAACCAATGGCCTACTCAATCAAACACCCGCAGAACAATATGGCAATGGTGGCACCACCGCTGAGCCTTGGGTCAATCCAGACACTCAATAGTCCATAGCGATTATGCCCTGCTTATTTTGAATTTCATTATATCCAAGAAAAAAATTTGAAAATAAAACGCCACAATAAAATATATTCTTTTCTCCTCGCGATTTTATTCATCTCGGCTGGTTTTTTGTTTTTGGGAAGTACTGCATTGGCATCGGAGATAAAATGGTATGAGGCTGTGTTCCCTATTGTAGGAGCATGGAACCATGGTAGCGATATTGCAACTATTGCACTTAATCCCGTTGACTCCTTCTTGTCTATGATTTTAGGGTTTGTTGGTTTATTATTAAACATTGCTCTTAAATTATTTTCGTGGGCAATTGATGGAGAAACAGTTCGAGGGATACTAACAGCTGATCCCATTTATCAAACGTGGACAACTGTTAGAGACTTGTGTAATATTGGGTTTATTCTCATCTTGCTTTTCTCCGCCTTTGCTACCGTCTTTCAATATAGTAAATACAATTACAAAAACATTTTGATGTGGCTGGTCATCATGGCCCTACTCGTGAATTTTAGTTACCCCATCGCTCTTTTTATTATAGACGTATCGAATAGCCTCATGTACACCATTTTAGGCGCTCAATTTGGATCAGCAACTGGGGGGTCTCTAGTGGTATCAAGTTCGGATGGGAGTCCATTTTCAGCAATTCAACATTATATTGATGCATCAGATGGTCATTCAGAAACAAAGGTACTTTTATTTATGATTATATTTGTTTTTATATTAGCACTTACTATATTAGCACTGGGATTAATTTTGTTTATACGCACTATTGCTCTAGCTATTATCATTATTCTTTCACCCATTGGCTTTGTTGGAACAATAATCAATAAGGATGGGGGGTGGTGGGGTCATCTCTTTAAATATGCAATGGCTGGTCCAATTATCGCTCTTGTTCTCCTAATTTCAATTAGATTAATGGCAGCAACAGCAGCACAGCCTAAATTTAATGATGACGTGCTTAATGCTAGCATTATAGATTCTGCAGCATCCTTCATTATGCCAATTGTTATCCTGTGGATGGGTATGGCCATGGCAGTCAAGGGCATTGATGGCGCAGGGGCAATTCTTGGCAAAGCGCAAGGCATTGCCAAAGCAGCTGGCAGGCAATTTAGTGGTTACAACACCGCTAAAGGTCAGATTGCCGCTTTTTCCGCTTCCAGGAAGAAACGAAGAGATGAGATAGACAAGAAGAAATGGGGATCAAGCATCGGTGACAGAGCAAATGATGCTCAAGATTCAATCTATGCGGCTTTAGGCTCAAAAGAAGCACAAAAAAGAAAGGATAAAAGAAGAACAACTGCAAATAAGGATGATATTGATAAAGGAGCAAAGGATCTGGTTGATAGCGGGCATACAACAGATAGTTTAACATCAAACCTTAGTACAAACTTCGCAACCGTAACTGCGACTTCATCAAAGGAAGAAAAGAAAGAGCACGCTAAATATGCGACAGCTTATATGCGTCAAGATGCAGATGAACGCAAAATGGATATTCAAAATTCAATATCCGCTGCTGGTGGCATGGCTGGGTCTAGAATAGATAATATAGTTAATGGATTTACTCCTACTGGATTATCACCTACAGCACACGCATCATTTATGAATTCAAGGAACGAAGCAAATTTAGCTGCAGCTAATATTGCAGCGGCAACGGCAGGAGGTACAGCACCTACTGAAAATGATATACGAAAGGTTTCAGCCTTCATGAATAGCCAATTAAAAAGAAAAGTTGACCTGGGGGCAAATGCTCAATAAAAAGTATGGAATATAGCCTATCAATTATAGAAAAATTAAATGTAGAGGAATTATTATTAACTCCTCACCTTTCCTATGTAGAAAATTCTATTTTGGAAAGAAAAAAAGTATCCAGTCTAATTTTGCAAAAAAAAATAGACGATATTATGCTAATAACTAGCTCCGGATTTTTAATTGACTCCGTTTTTGCCGGCCTCAGCGAAAAACATATTGAACATATCGCCAAAAATGCGCCAAAAAATTATAAAGAAAGTTTATTAAAAATACAGGAAGACCCAGAAATGATGCAGGGAGTTTTTGAAATCGCCCAAGCAATGGATAGAGATTTGGGAGAAAACGTAACCCAAAACCAACAACGCGTGAAAAACGTCATGCGATATATTCAGGATAACCAAATCGCGTTTCAATTCTAGCAATTATGGAAAATCAACTGCCAACAGATTAATCTTATTACAAAAACCAAATGCCAACCATTCCCAATAAAATCAACTACGACCAATTCCGTCAAAGCAATGCTTCTTCTTCAGGCTATGATTTAGCTGTCGAAAAACAACGCATTGCCGAAGGCACCGAGGAAATCAAAAAAGAACTGATGGAAAAATGGCAACAACGCTATGTCAACGCGCCTATTTTTCCCGCCGCCATTTCCGGCATGAGTGCGGAACTGCTCAACTTCCTGCTTTCTTTTCAACATACCCTGCTCTATAACACTTTAGGCAAAAAATTTCAGCTCTCCACTGAGCAACGCGACGCCTTGCCGCAAATTGTGTGGCATTTGTGTCAAAACAAAAACTGGGACGCCTTGACCAGTCTGCTGCAAAAAAACCTGGCCCTCGCGCCCACGGATAGCGACCAAATTGCCCAAGAACTGACCACCCAAATCCTCTCCCAAGCCAAAGCCTTGTCCGCCGGAGAGCCCGCTGCCAAAACCACTGATCGCTGGCAAAAAGAAGCCGCGCCAACCATCTTGCAGTTACCTTTTTCCCAAGCCCTCAAGGAAATCCCAGAACTCGGCGAACAACTCTTGACCGCGGAGCGCATCCATATCCTCAACTTTCCTGACCCGGTGCGACCGTCTCTCAAAAATTGGCTCGCTGACTACACCTCCTATTTTGGCTATGAAAAACACAGCGCCGTGGAAATCGGCAATTATCTGTTTCACAGCGCCAACACCGAAAGATTGAGCCCTGCTGCACGCCAAAAATTAACCTATCTTTTCACCGCCTTCAATGATAACGCCCCACTGAACATCAACAAAAATCTGAAACAAATCGTTTTTCCCATCATGAGTGCGCCAACTGCCCACAAAACTCCGTCCGCACCTGTCAACACTCCCTCTACTGCTCCAGTGCGCAACAGCTTCTATGAAGAAGACGAGAAACCAAAACTAGCCACCTCTCCAGCTGCGGCCTATCAAAAACCAGGCACAACTACTAGCCAAATCACCCCTCCAAAGACACACACCCCCACCTCGCAAATAAACAATCCAAAACCCTCAACTAATCGATTTAGTTTTTCCTCTCCGCAAAAACTGCCTTATGAAGACGCCGCTCCCACACGAGGAAGAATTTCTTTTGCCACCCCCGCTGCGCCAGCCAATCTGCCGACTGATGACCGTCAAACAACTGTCACACGCGCCAACACCATTGTTTTGCAAAAAAAACCCACACCTCCAAGACCGATTGGCCAAAATGTGGTAGACTTAAGACAAGAGTAAGCGCATGTAGCATGTAGCGTATAACACGGGATAAAATGATTCTGATTATATGATATATGCTATATGTTATATGACACATGATTTTCAACATCCCCCAATTTATCGACATCGAAGACAAAATTGTCGGACCTCTCACCGCCAAACAGTTGGGCTGGTTGGCTGCAGGAGCGGTATTGGCGCTTTTGGCATGGAGTATGCTTGATCTGGCAACTTTTGTCGTAGTAGCTATTTTCATAGCGATTATTTTTGGCGGAATTGCTTTCTATCGCCCCAACGGACAACCGCTCACCTCGCTCATCGGCTCCATTTTCACTTTTTCCATGAAACCCAAGCTCTATATATGGAAAAGAATCCCTGACAAGAAAAGCCTTGCTAAACACAAGAAAACTATTAATGCCAATGCCCATCTCCATGATCACAAAAAAGTGACCCTGGAAGAAATTGAAAAAGTGTCCCGATTATTAGAAATAAAGAAAAAATAATGGAAACCCTGCACTCCAACAAACTAGCCGGTCAAAATGGAGCCTCTGCCACCCAAGCGTTCCTTGATGTGGCAGAAGTGAAAGAAGATGTTATCATTCTCAAAAATGGTTCTTTTCGAGCCATTATGGCGGTTTCCGCCATCAACTTTGACCTGAAATCCACCGAAGAACAAGATGCCATCATCATGCAATATCAAAATTTTCTCAACTCCCTGGATTTTCCGGTGCAAATTGTCATCAGTTCCCGAAAAATCAACATTGATCATTATCTCGAATTTATCGATAAAAAATCCCGCCAACAAACCAATGAACTGCTAAAATTGCAAGTTTCCGAATATAAAAATTTCATCTCCCAGCTGGTATCCGTGTCCAGTATTATGGATAAAAATTTCTATCTAGTCGTACCCTTTGCCGCAGTAGAAAATGAGAATAAGAGCTTCCTGGGGAATATGACGGACAATCTCAATCCGCAGAAAAGCATCCAAAAGGAACGGGAAAATTTTGAAACTTACAAAAATCAGCTTTTTCAACGACTGGATCATGTTGCCGCCTCTCTTTCCGGTATCGGACTGCGCCTCACCCCGCTCAAAACACAAGAAATTATTGAACTCCTCTACAATGCCTATAACCCGAATCTCTTTACCAATCCAGAAATCGGAGACGTAAGCAATTTGGAAATCCAATAGTTTATAGTTTTTTGAAGGCTAAATTTAAAATTCTAAATTTCAAATACAATAGCGGTCTTATTTTTTAAGCACATTACTGTCATTTGAACTTTAGCATTTGTAATTTATTTGTAATTTAGAATTTTATACATTATGTTTGATTTTTTTAGTAAAAAAAAGACGACGGAAAGAGTGGTGGAAAGTGAGGAGCGGGATGAAATCTTGGCTTCCGAAAAATATTATCAAGAAGGTGTGGCAAAATTGCAAGATATCATCGCCCCGGCTTCCATCAAAATTACCCCCAAATCCATCCGTTTGGGAGAAACTTTTGCCAAAACCATTTTTGTCATCTCCTACCCCCGCTATCTGCATAGCAATTGGTTTTCCCCCATCGTCAACATTGATATGCCGATGGACATCTCTATGTTCGTGCACCCCATTGATACCTATGACATCCTCAAAAATCTCCGCAAAAGTTCCACCCAAGTCCAGTCCCAGATCCATATTGAAGAAGAACAGGGACTTATCCGTGACCCCGCCCTGGAAACAGCTATCCAAGACATTGAAGAATTGCGCGACAAGTTGCAGCAAGGCACCGAAAAATTCTTTCGCTTCGGCCTCTATATCACTGTCTATGGAGCCACGGAAGATGAATTGGAAAAATCCGCTCGCAGTATTGAAGCCATCCTGGAAGCCCAACTGGTCTATGTCAAGCCAGCTATGTTTCGCACCGAACAAGGTTTCAATTCCACTATCCCCCTGGCTAATGATGAGATTGATATCGGCACCAATATGAA
>JBAZXY010000086.1:0-6014 GCA_041659585.1 Parcubacteria group bacterium
TGAATATTATGTGAATGATGCGGGAGGACAGGTGATGAAATTAGGACATAGTGTGCTAAAGGATACTGAGGCTGTGTATGCAGGTGAATATATTGATGTTTTGCATAAAAAATATGGTAATTTGAAAGACGTAAAAGAAATCGGGCAATCGGCGGCGGCTGAGATTATAGAGGATATTATTAAAAAAACAGTAGAGGAAAAAATGCAAATTCATTTTGATAAATGGATGAGCGAAAAATATATTCAAGATGAAAAATATGTGGATCGCGCTATAGAGATTTTGAAAAATAAAAAACTTACTTATGAATTAGAGGGGGCTTTGTGGCTCAAAACTACTGAGTTTGGGGATGATAAGGATCGAGTGTTGCTGAAAGGCAATGGAGAAAAAGCTTATTTTGCTGGAGATTGCGGATATATGCTCAATAAAATAGAGCGAGGTTTCAACGCATTGGTTTTCGGGCTGGGGGCAGATCATCATGGCTATATTGGTAGAATGAAAGCTTTGGCTAAAGCCTTGGGATTTGCCGGTGAAGTGCGGTTTGTGATTTCTCAGCTGGTGCGGATTGTGAAGGATGGCAAAGAAGTGCGGATGTCGAAGCGTGCAGGGAATGTGGTGGAAATCAGTGAACTAATTGAAAAGGTGGGGCATGATGTCGCCAGATTTTTCTTTTTAATGTATTCGCCGGATACGCATATGAACTTTGATTTGGGATTGGCAGAGGAAAGATCGCAAAAGAATCCGGTTTTCTATGTGCAATACGCGCATGCGCGCATTTGTAGTATATTACGCAAAGCGCAAGAAATCGATGCTAATTTGCCAGTAGCTGATAGTGATGAAAACCTATCCTTGCTGGTGCACGATAAGGAAATGAGCTTGATTAAAGAGTTGAATAAATTTCCAGAACTGGTGGCCGAAGTCAGTGAATCCTATGAAGTGCATAAATTGCCGTATTACGCCATCAAATTGGCGGATAAGTTTCATTCTTTCTATAATGCTTGCAAAGTGATTGACGCGGAAAATTTGGAGTTGACAAAAGCGCGTTTAGGGCTTATAACAGCAGTACAGATAGTTTTGGCGCAAACTCTCGATTTGATCGGGGTACAGGCGCCGGAGAAAATGTAAGATACTAATAATCGCAAATTTTAAACAAATGTATTTCGAATAAATTTGTTTAGACATTTGCGACAATATGCATATGAGAATAGGAATTGATGCAAGAACAATCTTGAATCCGGAAAAGGGTGAAGCTATCGGCGTGGGGCACTATACTTATCAGTTGATTAGGCATCTTTTGGAAATCGATAAGGAGAATGAATATGTCTTGTTTTTTGATTACCGCGTGCGGGAAAAAGACGTGGCAAAATTTTCTCAACCAAATGTAAAAATAAAATTCTACCCTTTCTCGGATTATAAAAAATTCTTGCCGGGAGCTTATAATGAAATTTTGGGTTCCGCTATTTTGACCAGAGAAAAATTGGATGTGATTCACACCACTTCTCCGATGAGTAGGATTCCAGTGAGTTATTTTGGAAAAACTATTGTTACGGTACATGACTTAGCTGTATATAAGCTGCCTAAATTATTTCCGAATGGTCACAAGACCAAAGTGAAAGCGATGCTGTCAATGATGATTTCCAAGGCGAACAAGGTTATTGCAGTTTCGCAATCCACCAAAAAAGATATTGAGGATATTTTCGATACCCCGGAAGAAAAAACCGAGGTGATTTATAGCGGCATCGATAAGCGTTTTCTGGCTCAAGCAAATGTGGCGCGGGAAAAGGTGCTGGAAAAGTATAATATTGGAAATAATAAATATATCCTTTTCCTTGGAACACTGGAGGCTATTAAAAATATCGGCCGATTGTTCAAGGCTTTTAAGCTTTTTCGCGAAGATTGTCTAAAAAATGGAAAGAAATGGGAGTATAAATTGGTGATGGCGGGCAAGGATGGCTGGATGGCTAGCCGGTATCGCCAGATGGCCGTGGATTTGGAAATTGCGGAGGATGTGATCTTTACCGGTTATGTAATAGGTGATGACTTGGGGCCATTGTTTGCTCAGGCAGATTTCTTTGTGATGCCGTCGCTCTATGAGGGGTTTGGCACCACTGTGCTGGAAGCCTTTGCCACCGGGACGCCGGCGATTGTCACCAATGTCTCCTCTATTCCAGAGATTGCTGGGACTGCCGCTCGATTAGTGGATCCAATGAACGTGGAAGAAATTGCTATTGCAATGGTTGAATTGGCGGGTAGCGAAAAGATGAAGCAGGATTTGCGCGAAAAAGGCAGGAAGCAAGTGGAGAGATTCAATTGGGAGAAGTGCGCTCGAGAAACATTGAAGGTTTACAAAAGTTTTGAATAAAATTATAATAGAGATGGATGTAAAAGCTTAGATGGAGTTTCATCATAGGTGGATGGAAAATCACTCCGGAGCTGCAAGAAGAAATCGCGAGAAGCGAGATTAGACCTTGCCGGGTAAGCCCGTAACAGCTGTTTGAGGATCATGCATCATATAACATATGACATATAGCAACACTACAATTGCTACATGCTACATGCTATATGTTATGTGATTGAATTAAGGTGGTACCACGATTTACCCTGAGCTTGTCGAAGGGCTGAACTCGTCCTTATGCATTTTTTGCATAGGGATTTTTGTTTTTTCAGAATCGATTTAAACTTTTTAATTTTTTGAAATTAAACTCGAAATCTATTTTTGTAACTAAAATTTTTCCTCACTCAACACGCCCAGAGAAAAATTTTAGACAAAAGTAAATTTCTCAAACAGAAATTCCAAAAAATTAAAAAATTTAAATAGTAAAAAATAATATTATGTTTAAAAAAGTAGATTTGCGCAAAAAGTATTCCGAGATGGAGCAGGAAATGATGCATTTTTGGAGAGAAGACGGAACGTTTCAAAAATCGGTGGAGCAGCGCGATAAAAAAGACGCCTATGTTTTTTATGATGGACCTCCTTTTATCACGGGCGTGCCGCACTATGGCACCTTGCTTTCTTCAATTGTGAAAGACGCTGTGCCGCGATTTTGGACTATGAAAGGAAAGTACGTGGAGAGGCGCTGGGGATGGGATTGTCATGGTTTGCCAGCAGAAAATTTGGTGGAAAAAAAGCTAGGCATCAAAGATAAGCGGGATGTTCCCAAGATTGGGCTGGAAAAATATATCCAGACTTGCCACCGGGAAATGGTACAGGGCGGGAGTGTGTGGGAAGACACGGTGGAGCGGATTGGTCGGTGGGTGGAATTCAAAAATGCTTACAAGACCATGGACAAGGAATATATGGAAAGTGTCTGGTGGGCTTTCAAAACGCTTTATGAGAAGGGCAAGATTTATGAGGGGGAAAAGGTGCTGATGTATTGTACTCGCTGCGCTACGCCCATTTCAAAAGCGGAGGTGGCGATGGATAATAGTTATCAGGTTGTGACTGATCCCTCAAGCTATGTAAAATTTCATTTGAAAGCAGATCAGGAGTGGGCAGGGGGAAAATATAAAACAAAGAATGCTGTCTATATGATTGCTTGGACCACTACTCCATGGACGCTGTCAGCCAATGTCGCTTTAGCAGTCGGAGAAAATATTAACTACACAGCACTGAGAATTAATGATATTAAGGAGCTTTTAATTGTTGCCAAGGATAGTGTGGATAAATTATTTAAAGATGACAAGATTGAGATTGTTCATGATGATATAAAAGGATGTGATTTGGTAGGATTGAAATATGATCCACTATTCGCTGATCATGGAGAGCAAGCACATAGAATTATCGGGGCAGACTTTGTCACCACGGAGGATGGCACAGGCATTGTACATATTGCGCCAGCTTTTGGAGAAGATGATTATGCTATATCGAAAAAAGAAAATTTGCCAGTTGTAAATACGGTGGATGAAAATGGAAATTATATAGATGGTCGCTGGGCAGGCAAGAATGTGTGGGAAATTAATAAGGAAATTGCTAAGACTTTGAAATCCGAAGGCGTGGTAATGCACATCGATTACATTCAACATGATTATCCGCATTGCCACCGGTGCAGTACGAAATTGATGTATCGCGCTCATCCGAGTTGGTTTATGGATATCGATGGGCAACGTTCAGAAATGTTAGTGGAAAACGAAAATATTAATTGGTTTCCCGCGCACTTTAAAGAGAAGCGCTTTAGGAATACGGTGGAATCAGCGCCAGATTGGAATTTGAGTCGCGATCGTTTTTGGGCTACACCTATTCCGGTGTGGCGCGGAGAAAAAAAGGATGGCACCGTGGTAACAAAAGTGGTGGGTAGTTATGCTGAGCTTAAAGAACTCTCTGGCGTGGAATTGTCGGACTATCATCTGCCATATGTGGATGGGGTGACTTTTGAATTGGACGGCGTGAAAATGACCAGGATTGAAAAGGTGATGGATTGCTGGTTTGAATCCGGATCGATGCCTTTTGCGCAATTCCATTATCCTTTTGAAAACAAAGAAAAATTTGAAGCCAGTTTCCCGGGGGATTTTATTTCTGAATATGTGGGGCAGGTGCGGGCGTGGTTCTATTATTTGCATGCCATCTCCGTGGGTCTTTTTGGTAAAGAGGCTTTTGAGAATGTGATTGTTACTGGTACCATTGCCGGATCGGACGGAAAAAAGATGAGTAAATCTTTGGGGAACTATACGGATTCTAATATCCTGCTTGCGCAATATAGTGCGGATGCTTTGCGGTATTTGCTGCTAAATTCACCGCTACTGAATGGGGAAGATTTCACCTTGATTGATAAGGATGTTTCCGATATCCAGCGAAAGCTCGGCACTCTGTGGAACAGCTATGGATTTTTTGTGATGTACGCTAATGTAGATAATTGGTCTCTAAAAGAAGGTGAGGAAAGGCCCTCGGGGGCTAATTTATTGGATAGATGGATCGTATCCAAGTTGCATAGTCTGATTAAAATTGTGGATGAAAATATGCAAGCTTATAATTTGCCAGGGGCTACGAAGCCGATGATGGATTTTATTGATGACCTATCTAATTGGTATATTCGCAGAAGCAGAAAAAGATTCTGGAAAAGCGAGGATGATGGCGACAAGAATGAGGCCTATCGGACTTTGTACTATGTCTTGGCAGAACTGGCTAAAGTGATGGCACCATTTACGCCATTCATTGCAGAGGAAATTTATAAAAACCTAACCGGCAAAGAATCGGTGCATTTGGCGGATTTTCCGGTGGCAGATGAAAAACTGATTGATGAGGAAATTAATACTCAAATGCAAGCGGTGCGGGAAATCGTCAATGTGGGCTTGCAACTGCGAGCCAAGAGCGCCATTAAAGTGCGCCAGCCATTGAGTGAGCTGCATATCAAAAATGAGCAGCTGGGTGGAGAATTGTTGGAAATAATCAAGGAGGAGGTGAATGTGAAACAAATAGTGTGTACTGCTGCGTCTGTAGTGGGCGAGGACGAAATAGTTTGGGATGCGGAGCGGGTGGTAGGTTTAAATACTCAAATTAGCCCTGAACTCAAATTGGAGGGCCAGGCGCGCGAAATTATTCGCTATATCCAGGAGATGCGTAAAGCGGCGGGCTATGAAGTTGACGATAGAATTGAAGTTGGATATGATGGTCCTGAGGAAGTTTTTTCAAAATTTGGAGAAATGATACAAAAAGAAGTTTTAGCAACAACATTTGCGAAGAACTTAATTCAAATGCCTGACCTTAAGAAAGATTTTGAAATTGGGAGTCAGAGAGTCACAATTACTATCAAGAAATAGGACATGGGAGATGAGGATGGGAGCTACAAATAGTCGAGAAAAGAAAGATTATGGTTTGTGGCAATTATTTATCGTAATTGCCGGTATGGTTCTGGTGGCTGTGATTGTGGATATTTTTCTTCCTGACCAGTGGATGCGAGTATTATATTATCTGATGGCGGTTTTGTTAGGAATTACAATCACTTTGTTGGCTTGGATAATCATAAATTTACGATTGCCCAAGCATTTCAAACAATAGTGCATGACAAAAGTGCTGCTTCCT
>JBAZXY010000087.1:0-5995 GCA_041659585.1 Parcubacteria group bacterium
AGTGCGGTTAGCCGAAGATTTTTATGGTCTGCAAAATTTGCGAGTGGTGTATGATTTTTCTCAGGAGGATTTGAAGAAATATTTGAGTCTGGGGCGACCGATTATCGTGCCGGCGGCCGGACGCTTATTGGGCAATCCGAACTTCAAAGCGCCGGGACCGCTCTATCATAATTTAGTTTTAACTGGGTTTGATGGAAGCAAAATCATCACTAATGACCCAGGGACGCGTAAAGGACAAAATTATCAATACGATGTAAGTGTTTTGTACGCAGCCATCCATGATTTTCCCGGCAATCTGCGCGACATCGAAAAAGGGCGAAAAGCGATGATTGTTGTGGAATAAAAAAGCATCTTTATAAATAATTTACAATCCCACCATTTTTTGAGATAATAAAAAAGTAAAAAATAAATCCAAAAACAAAATGATCGACAATAAAAAAATCCCGACTTGGCTGGGAGTGGTGATAATTGTTATTTTCGTAATTACGGTAGGAGTGATGGTGTCGAAGTATGAAAAAGAAGCTACTGATATGCAGACAAAAAATGTTGCAGCAGTTCAACCTAAAAAAATTGAAACTATCCAAGATCAACCCAATCAAGAGCAACAAAACAATATTAAACAAACTATCCAGATGCCTGTTGCTGGAGTAAGTAATGTAGAGCGATATTTTGTGAATGATTTTTTAAAACAAAACCTATCAATTTCAGTTATAAATATGGATTTAATCAAAGAATTGACATATTACAAAAAAATGGCTGAATCCAATAATGAAAAATACGCACAAATAGAAATAGTCAGAGATACTTTGAATAAAAATATTATTTATTTTATTGATGGAAGATTTCATTTTAATCATTCTTTGATGAAACCAGATATTTATAGTCTTAACTTGGAGACCAACGAATTAATAAATATCTACAAAGCAAAGGATAATTCCTATGATATTGAACTAGTTGGCATCAAAAATAATAATCTACTTTTTTTCAAAAAAGGAATTAATGATTCTCCTGGACCATGTTTTAATTACTGGGTTACTGCATATGAACATCCTCTGCCCCGATCGAAAAATTTACCTGCCTACTTTCAAGGAGACTTGATGACAATTAAATCAATTAATCTAAATAATATAAAGGCTGGGTTTTCAAATTTTACTGTTCCTAAAGAAAAATATATCAGTGAATTAGCTTTGCAAAAAAAATGTTCTAAGGAGTTTAATAAAGAAAAAAAATAAAGTGATTTCAAATTTAAGAGGGCAGAACTATTTAGTTCTGCCATCTATTTTTATCGGCATAATAGCCAAGCTTTTTATGGAGCGTAATAGATATAACCTCTAATATTTGGATCGCTTATGTCTTCATTATGTTCACCAATCCGATAGCAATATGGATCACACCAATTGGATTCGCGAATCGTAATGGAATTAGTATCCGAATGAATTTCCTTTACGATTCCAACATGGCCATAGGGAAGACTTGTATTATTAAACACCACTATCGCACCGACACGTGGTTCACTGCCAGTCGCGTATCCTTCATCAATTGCTTCTTGAAAATATTCGTATGCATCTCCAGAAAATGGTTCACCTGATGCTTTGGTTATGCCGGTCTCATAATTCACATAATTCGTGCACCAACCTCCAGTATCGCCGATTTCTTTTCCAAAACAATCGACAGCATTTCTGAAGGTTTTATTAAACACCGCTTTCACCGCCTTATCCCCGCTCATCACCCCAGTATATGGATTTAGCTGTGATGTGACCCCTCCGATTTCCCAATGCGAGAAAGCATAGCCAGCTTTCGGTTGTGCAGTCAGAGTGAGGCCGGCATTTTGAATGGGATAATATTCGCAAATGCCACAGGTATCTATGTTGCAAGAAATTCCGTTGCCAGTCACACCACCGCCTTCCAAAGGTTCCACGGTGATGTTCAGTTGAGTGAATTTGGTAGCACCATAGAACATGGCATTGTTGGTCGGTTGTGGCATATTGCAATAACTGGCAGAAGTGATTTTGCCATTGTAGTAACCTAGAAAAGTGGGATAAATATCATCCGAACTGAAAACTAAATCCGAGTTGGTATAGAACATGGGGTTGATAGCACAATCATCTCCTGTAGCCACAGAAACACCACTGCCATTAGTAAGCATGCTGGTGGTATAATTCAACCAAGTAGCGTTGTATTGATTTTTATCTATCCGATACACCATAACATTCCCCAGCATGGAGGCATTAAAAATTACCCGCATATTTCCGCTATATCCATAAACATGTGGTAATCTGCTTGTTGATGCAGCGTATATGGCGTAGTAGATGCCCAATTGATTATGAATCATCGCATATTTGTCATACACAACGCCTGCTTCTGTGAAAGGCACGATGCGCGGCAAGGAAACTGGGTAGTTGAAAACGTTTTGTGTGGAGCCATTCAGAGGAAAAGAAAACACCGGTGCGAACACCGCTGTTATTTTTTTGTCCGTATCCATATCAAGAACATAGGGATTGTCAGTGGTCTGAACTTCTCCATTCTGCCAATGGGAAAAAACATAACTAGAAGAACTGGGAGTGGCAGTGAGAATCCTTTGTGTATCTTTAGAGATATGGTATTGGCAAATGCCAAGCGTAGTTATATCACAAGAGATTTTATCCCCGACGACATTCCCTCCAGTCATTGGATAGATAGTGAGGGAGAGTTGCGGTGAGACACTGACCGAATAAAAAACAGCCCCCTTGATTGGCTGTGGCATATTGCAATAACTGGCAGAAGTAATCTTGCCATTATAATAACCTACATACGGTGGATAGATATCATCTGAATCAAACGTCAAATCCGAGTTTGTGTAAAAATCGGATTAATGGAACAATCATCTCCCGTAGCCACGCCAATAGCGCCACCGTTGGTAAGTGAGCTAGTGGTATAATTAAGCCAAGTGGGATTAGTTTGATTTTTATCTATCCGATATATCAGAACACTTCCTAGCATGGAGGCATTGAGTGTTACTCGCATATATCCGCTATATCCATAAACATGTGGTAATCTGCTTGTTGATGCAGCATATATGGCGTAGTAGATGCCTAGTTGATTATGGAACATCATGTACTTGTCATAGGTAATGCCAGCGTTAGTATACGGTGGGGCGAAAGGCAATATGACAGGATAGGCAAAGGCTGAATGCGTGCCAGCTAGTGTAAGTAGGGTGAAAAACAACAATAGACACTTTTTCATTTTCGGTCTCCGATGGTTTTTGGGTTTTTCTGAAATTCTGGTTTTTTCAGTAAAGTTTCTTGACTAGTTTTTGACTATTTCTTTCATTCAGACATAAGGAACCTCCTTTGGGTTGAATTAATCTCAATGTAATTGTTAAAAAACTATTATTAATAGGTTAGCAAAAAAAAGACTTAATGTCAAACGTTTGTCAGCAGCATTTTTTTATTATAAAATAAGGTACAAGCTGAATTACTTAATTAGATGCAATTTTAGTTAATTTAAGGTATGTCCAAAGTGATTATCGATATTGAAACCATTGGCCGGGATTTTGCGGCTTTTGAAGAAAAAGATCAAGAGTATCTTTTAAAATATGCTAAAACAGAGGAAGACCGAGAAGCTATTAAAAATAGCTTAGCTCTGCATGCTTTGACGGGTGAGGTGGTGACTATTGGGATGCTTAATCCGGAAACGAGGAGAGGAGTGGTTTTTTTGCAAAATAAAGGAGAGGGGATAGAAAAATTTGAAAAAGAAGGCATGGTGTATGAGGTAGGAACGGAAAAAGAAATTCTAGAAAAATTCTGGGATGTGGTGAAGACCTATCAACAAGTTATCACTTTCAATGGTCGCAGTTTCGATATTCCCTATCTCATGATGCGCAGCGCTATTAATCAGGTGCGCGTAACCAGAAATTTAATGGGTTATCGGTATACTAATCGGGAGCATTGCGATCTGATGGAGCAATTTACTTTCTATGGGGCGAGTCGCAAATTTAGTTTGGATTTTTATGCCAAAGCCTTTGGAATTAAAAGTTCCAAAGAGGAGGGAATTGATGGATCGATGATTGGGCAATTGTATCAAGAAAAAAGATATTTGGAGGTGGCCTACTATTGCGCCCGGGATTTGCAAACCACCAGAGAGTTATATAAATATTGGTATAATTATTTGAAATTTTAGATGAAGAAAGGAGAATTATATATTATTGCGCATAATATCCGCAGTGCTCACAATGTGGGGGCTATTTTTCGCACCGCTGACGGAGCTGGAGTGGCTAGGATTTATTTGACCGGCTATACGCCGGAGCCGGCTGCACAAGGCAAAACAGAAGAGGAAAAAACCAAGGCGGAAAAGATGCTGGGAAAAACTGCCTTAGGGGCGGAAACCAGCGTGCCCTGGGAGCGAATGAATAATCTGGATGAATTGTTGCTTAGCCTGAAAAAACAGGGCGTGCGAGTGGTGGCGCTGGAAAAAACAGCCAGTAGCATATCCATGCATACTTTGGCGCTGCATTTCCCCATGGCCCTGATTTTGGGCAATGAGGTGGAGGGAGTGAATGAAGACGTTCTCGCAAGATGTGATGCAGTGATGGACATTCCGATGCGCGGAACTAAGGAATCGCTCAACGTTTCCGTGGCGGCTGGCATTGCCATGTATAAAATCTTGGGATAGTGGTATACTGGAGTTGAACTGATGGGATTGGCTATAAAATAAACTAAACGCAAATAGATCTATGGAACAGAAAACAAAAATAGCTGTGTTTGATATTGACGGCACCATTTTTCGCAAAAATTTGGCTTTCGAGCTCATTAACGAATTGGTCTGGAAAGGGATTTTTCAAAAAAGTGTGCGCAAAGAATTAATGCAGCACTACACTAATTGGCTGGCTCACCGTGGGACATACGAAGATTATCGCCAGGCCTTGGTAGCTTTGTATTTTGAGAATTTAAAAGGTTGCAAAAAAGAGGATGTCGTTCGCGCTGCACAAGAGGTAATGCCGTTCCATCAAGAGAGGACCTATGTTTTTGCGGAAAATTTAATTAA
The DNA here is from genome assembly GCA_041659585.1 of Parcubacteria group bacterium. Lineage (GTDB taxonomy): Bacteria > Patescibacteriota > Minisyncoccia > Moranbacterales > UBA2206 > UBA8518. Next base: position 5,023 of record JBAZXY010000087.1, read on the forward strand.
GCAGCTGAAGGCGGAAAATTATAATATCATCGCTGTTTCCGGTTCGCCGAGTGAAATTGTGGAGGAATATAATAAGCATTTGCAATTCGATGCGGTTTTCGGTTCAGTATATGCCGTGGACAAACACGATATTTATACTGGTGAAGCTGAACTTGAACCGACCAAGGATAAGAGTGCTGTAGTGCGGCAGTACATAATGGATAATAATCTCACGCTGAAAGATTCTTATGGGGTGGGGGACACTGAATCGGATGCTTCGGTGTTGGAGATAGTGGAGCACCCCATCGCTTTTAACCCGAACTCTAATTTGAGGGATATTGCTGAAAAGGAAGGGTGGCGGATTGTGGTAGAAAAAAAGGATGTGATTTATGACTTTAGTTTGGCGGGAAAATAGTGCTGAGGTGGAGAAGAAGATGTGTTTTTTATAATAAGCAAATAACTTAAGTATATGGCATTAATAATTTTTCTTATTTTCATTTTTGTGAGCATAATCTGGTTGGTGGTGGAGTTTATCCAAGCAAGCACCTTGAATGAGTTTCTGGATAAAAAAATCATGCGCCGAACGATGTGGATTTGGTTGCCTTTCTATGCTCTCATTCGTTTGTCGCGTGAGGTGCTGATCAAAAAGAAATAGAAAAAAGACCATCGCGCTTAGCAGATGGTCTTTTTTTATGGCGAAAGCTTATTTTACTTTTTCGATGAATTTGGCGAAAATGGTGGGATTTTCCATGGCCATCTGAGAAAGCACTTTTCTGTCGATCTCAATATTCTTAGTGGTCATAGTGTGGATGAGTTGGTTGTATTTCACGCCTAGCTCTCGCACGGCGATACCCAATCTAGTAATCCATAGGCGGCGCATATCTCTTTTTTTGGCCCGTCTGTCTCGATAAGCATATACCCCAGCTTTGATAACAGCTTGTTTGGCTGCTCGATAAAGGGAGCTTCTTTTCCATCGGTAACCCTTGGCATCTTC
>JBAZXY010000088.1:0-5979 GCA_041659585.1 Parcubacteria group bacterium
TACCGCCACCTCCCTCCGGTCGTCGCGATACATCGCATATCAGCGGATATCCAAAATTCCCCTTCAGAAACCCTTCGGGATTTCTTCGGGGAACTTCGGATTATCCGCGGGCGTTGTGCGAAATCCGCATTTGCCCTAGTGCTAAAAATAACATTCAACTATATGACAAAGAATAGATGTATCATAATCCATGGATGCCCCTCTGATGCTGAAAAAGCGATGAATCCTGAAACAAGGACTTATGACAAGCACTGGATTCCGTGGTTAAAAAGAAATCTTATTGCAAAAAATATTGAAACGGAAACTCCTCTCATGCCCTCGCCCTGGCAACCTGACTATGAAAAATTCAAAGCTGAGTTTGAAAAATATTCTGTCGATGAAAACACAATCTTAGTGGGTCATAGTTGTGGTTGTGCTTTCTTGGTTCGCTGGCTTGGTGAGACAAAGACCAAAATTTTTAAACTTTTTTTAGTCGCACCTTGGAAAATTCCGCAAGAAAAAAGAAGTGGTGCTGATGTAAATTTCTATACATATCAGATTGACCCGCCTATCAAGGACAGGATAAATCAAATAGTTATGTTTACTGCGGACGATGAAGAGGAGGACGGCAAAAAAAGTTTAAAAATTTTTCATGAGGTGCTTGGTGGCGAAATTATCGAGCTAAAAGGGCGAGGGCATTACTGCTTGGGCGATATGAAAACCGAGGAGTTTCCTGAACTATTGGAAAAGATTTTGCAATAAAATTTCGGGCCATCCATTCGTGTAAACAAGGACGGGCAAATGCGGACATCGCACAACACGGCATATCCGGTTCAGGAATTTTTCACAATTTTATTTTAAAAGGTAAGAAAAGTTCCTTCTCCCAAATTTTTGTTCCGCTATCGCTGCACAAAAACTTCGGATGATGCCGATACGTTAGACGAAATGCGAGCTTAGTTTCGTGATATAAATTTACTTTCTACTAAACAATATGAAACAGCAATTAAATCCAGAAAATTTTTATAAAAGCGGAAGAGCTTATTCTCCCGGCCTAAAAGTTGATGTCGGAGATTCTGAGATGATTTTTGTGGCTGGTCAGATTGCCAAGGATAAAGATGGTAATGTTGTTTCGCCAAACGACATCACTGAACAAACTGAATTTGTATTCCAAAAAATCGTGCAAATATTGAACTGTGGCGGTGCTACACTCGAAGATGTCGTTAAGGCTGTGATATATGTCACGAGAATCTCCGACCTTGAGAAAGTATCGGCCGTGAGAAATAAGTATTTTTCTAATTGCAAACCAGTCAGTACGCTAATCGAAATAAATAAAACTACCACCGAGGGTTGCAATGTCGAAATTGAGGTGATTGCAATTAGAAAAAAATAAAAATTTTCTTCTGTTTTGTGATAAAAATCGCTCGCACATCGTCTAACAACGCATATCTGGCTCCAAAATTTTTCATTATTAGAATTAATAAGGAGTGAAAAATTTTCTCGACCCAAATTTTTATCCCTTAGTTTTGATGAAGGTTTAGGCGGAGATAATTAAACAAGGTATTGTCTGAAAGCAAAAACTTATCCTGCTAAGTCGGGATGAAAACTTCAGATGATGCGTGAACGATATGCAAAATATCGCTCCTAACGTCGCTGCTATTTTGCATATCGCCCGCGGATACCTCCGCTGCTCTGCTCTGTACCGCTCCTGCGGAAGCGATACATCGCATATCAGCGGATATCCAAAATTCCCCTTCAGAAACCCTTCGGGATTTCTTCGGGGAACTTCGGATTATCCGCGGGCGTTGTGCGAAATAAATTTTTTATCTTGGTGGTATTTTGAAGTTTTTGTGATTTGAATGGAGACAGAAAATTTGATTTTTTATTTATAGAGGGGAAAATAGGTGTTTTCTCCGCTGAGGCTGCGAAAACGAATTTATTATTTTAATTATAATTTTATGAATGAAGTAGAGGTTAAGGCAAGAGTTTCAAGTTTTACAGAAATTCAATCAAATCTAGCTAAGATGGGTTGTATTTTTTCCGAACCATCAATTCAAAAAGACAGAATATATCTTCCCAATGGAATAGAATTTCCAGACAAAACAAAAGGGACGCTTTTCGCTAGAATCAGAAATTCCAACGGTAAATTTATTTTTACACTCAAAAAACAACTCGATACTGAATTTGAAAATATAGAGCATGAGCTTGTTATTAATAGCCCCGAACAAGCAAACGAAATACTAAAGTTGCTAGACTTTCACGAGGTTCTTAGTGTGTCCAAGAAAAGAATTAAGTGCAAATATGATGATATGGAGATTTGCCTTGATGACATAGAAAGATTGGGTTCTTTTGTTGAAGTGGAAAAAATGACCACTGAGGAAGATACATCAAGAATAAAAAAGGATTTATTTGAGTTTTTAGAGACTTTGGGAATCAAAAAAGAAGATCAAATATTCAAAGGTTATGCCACTTTAATTTATGAGTTAAACAATAAGGAGTTTTAGGTTTTAGACATTCACCACAGACCTTTTAATAGTTGCCTTATTCCAGTGAAAGTGATATTATTGGAATAAGACTAATCCTTATTCTAGCCCACTAGAATAAGAACAGTCCTTATTCTAGTCATAAAATATGAGCAAAAAACCCTTTATTCCGCCAAAATTACCGATAAAAATAGATTATGAGCCACTTATTGGCCACATAACTAAAGCACATCGAGCCATTGCTGGTCTGGATGCACTTTTGAGCGCTTTGCCAAATCCAAGCCTGCTTGGACGCACCTTGCAGACCAAGGAAGCTGTTTTGAGTTCGCAAATTGAAGGCACACAAGCGACGCTTGATGAAGTTTTAGCGTTTGAAGTAGTGAATGATAAAAATGAAAGTGAAACAAAGAAACAAGATATTAATGAAATCATTAATTATCGTAAAGCTTTAGATCTAGGAATTAAAAGCTTGGATACTTTGCCGCTTTCAGAAAATCTAATCAAAAAATTGCATGCCACTCTGCTAAAGTCTGGTCGTGGTGAAAATAAAGCACCTGGAGAATTTCGAAAAATTCAAGTCTTCATCGGCATGCCTGGCGCCGATATTTCTGAAGCGACCTATATTCCGCCAAGTGCTGATGAAGTTATTCCGTTGTTTTCTAATTTGGAAAAATATTTAAATTCAAATGATGAAAAAGATAATTTAGTGCAAATTGCAATCGCGCATTATCAATTTGAAGCCATTCATCCATTTCTGGATGGCAATGGTCGTGTCGGCCGCTTAATTATTTCCTTGTTTTTATATGAGAAAAAATTACTTGCTCATCCATTTTTGTATTTGAGTGAATTTTTCGAAGAACATCGCCAAACATATTACGAATTGCTTCGCAATGTTAGTGAAAAACAAGATTGGGAAAATTGGATTAAGTTTTTTTTGAACGCATTAACCATCCAGGCACAAAAAGCCGAAGAAGCTGGCAAATCAATTTTGAAATTGCATCAAGAACTTAAGGATCAAATAATAACGCTCAATTCTCAATATGCGCCATATTTATTGGACGCAATTTTCGTGCGCCCAATTTTCTCGGCTTCTAGCATACAAAAGCATGTTAAAATCAAGAATTCCCAAACACTCTATACTCTTATAGGTAAATTTGTTGATTTGGGAATATTGAAAGAAGTTGATTCTAAACAAAAAAGAAACAAAGTTTATAGATTTGAAAAACTAATTAAAATATTAAATCTATAAGGAGTTTTGAATTTTGGGCATTCACCCCTGACCCCTCTGCCCAAAATCCAAAACAAAAATCAAATTTTCTTAGCAATAAAACAAAGCTTAAATCAATAAAAATCGAGATAAAAAATTTACATCGCACAACACGGCACATGCGGTTCAGAAATTTTTCCCAGCAAAACAACAAGGAACGAAAAATTTCCTCTCCCAAATTGCGCTGACGAAATGGCAGGTTTAGTGACATAATAGAGACAAGTGAAATTTAACAAATTTAATCAATAATCCACGGCGCAACTTCGCATGTGCCGATACGATATGCAAAATAATCAAAAATATTTCTTTTCTTTTTTAGAATATTTGGCGATTAATTTTTTAAATAATTAACAATAAAAACTATGGGAAACCCAGAAATGCCACAGGCGGGTAAGTCGCCTGAAAGCAAGGAAGCTGCAATAGCTAAAATCAAAGATTTAGTAAAGAGAGCCGAAGAGGCAGGTACAATAAAACTAGGCGACGCATCAGCAGAAGATGTTGCGGCGAGTTTGTTTGAACACATCACAGAGGATATCTTGAAAAAATACGAAGATAAGCCACCATATGTTGAATATGTGGATGACAGGTGGGAGCTTGTAGATGAGCCAAGTGGATGGGAAAATAATCATCGTATTTTTACAAGAGAAAAATAAATCGCCAAATTCATAATAAGGTAGAAATATTTTTGATTACATCACTTAACACGGCATATTGGGTTTTGCTAATACTACACCCAAATGCTATCGCACCTCAGATGATATCGATACGTTGTATAAAAAAGAAAATCACAAATATTTTTTATTTTAGATAGCCTTTTTTTGAAATTTTTAAAAAGAAAACCGCTGGGCGAGACCATGCGGTTTGGTTGGAATCATTTCATTCTCCGAAGATTCCATTTTCGTGTCCGAGATGAAAAGCTGTTGTCGGCGGACTAACGTGTGCGTTGACGCGTTCATGAAAATGTGGTTGATCATCCCTCCCCTCACGCAATCCCTGTTCGTACAATAACATGCGACGTCCTTTTTCTTCTCCGTCGGCGCCGTTAGGACATACTGGGTCATGCGTTCCATCAGGCCATTTGCAGAGTAAACAGTTTTCGGTTTTTTTCACGTTCTTATCCTCCTTTTGAGTTGGCTCACTATGGCCTATTTTATAGTAGTTGAAGCAGTTCCCAATGAACTGCCAACTGTGAACTTTAGCACATTTCTCATAAAAATGCAATCCCACACTCAAAAAATTTCAAAAAAGGGCTTAAATTAAGGTAAATATTTGTGATTTTCTTTTCTGTTTCACCTAAATTGCGCTGTGATAAAGTAAAGTTTAGTGATATAATAAAGATAGTTGATAAATTGTGATATGGCTTGGCATGCATGAAGTGTTTTTGGGTGAAATAATTATTTTTTTCAAACAACTATGGAGGATTGTATTTTCTGCCAAATTTCCCAGGGAAAGGCTAAATCATGGAAGGTGTATGAAAATGAATATGCCTATGCCTTTTTCGATTTGGGTCCAGTGAATAAATATCATACACTGGTGGTCCCTAAAAAGCATTACAAGGATATTTTTACTATTCCGGAGAATGAATTGCGGGAAGTGATGGCGGTGGTCAAAAAAGTGACGACCCTGTATCGTGAAAAGTGGGGAATGGAAAATGTACAGATAATAAACAGTTCTGGCGTTGAGGCGCAACAGGATGTTTTTCATATTCATTTTCATATCGTTCCTAGGCATAAGGGCGATGGTCAGGATATTCGATGGACGCCACACGCTGAATTGAGGGGGGAATTTGACGAGTTGCTGGATGAGTTAAGGTAACTTAATTTATTTGATGGAAAAAATACATATAGCTGGATAAGAATATAATAATTAATTATAAGACTATGGGAATGGAACAACCACCGGTGTTTGATCCTCGGGATGAGAAATATCGGAAAGTGGCTGATTTGCCGGAAGAGGAGCAGAAAAATTTTGCCGACGTGGAAGGCGGATTTATTACTCAAAAGGCTAAGCATTTTGAGGATACAGTTTTGGTCGAAGAGAAATTACTCAATCCCAAGACTTTGGGCGGAAAAATCATGGATAAGATAAAGGGAGTCAGAGAGAACAAGGGATTATCAACAGCTGACGTGATTCAAGGCAGGATAACAGAATTGCCTGAGGAGTATGTCGCGCAACAGCGGTTGCACAGGCGGTATGCAGAATGGGTTGCTGGAACGGAACCTAAAAATGAAATTGTGCCGGATAAGGCAGTCA
>JBAZXY010000089.1:0-5911 GCA_041659585.1 Parcubacteria group bacterium
TCTTCCAGGACGGCGTTGATGTCGTCGATGGATGGTTTATCCCCTTCAATTTCAATAATGGGATTATTGGTAATCGCCCACATTGTTTTGAAAGAAGCATCTTTTTCTGTGGTGGGTGCCAGGGCCACTCCTTCTACGGCTACGCCAATTTTGTCTCCTGGGGAATAGATCCAACTAAGCTCCATTTTTCCTAATCCTGCCACACTAGCCTCATCCACAACACCTGAACCGGAGGTGTCTTTGTTGTTGGGGTCAGTGCGCCAAAAATCCTCTTCACTCGAGGTAAAAACATTATCTCCAGTTTCTTCTCCAGGAGCATGCGGAAAAAGATGACCACACTCTTCCATTTCCGAGTCCTCTCCCGTGGCGATATTATGAACAAAGCAATGACCACTCTTTCCTTTTTGGTCTTCCCCTCCTGTTATGGCCTGATATCCATCTCCATCTCCGTCGCCACTGCTTGCTGGAGTGGTTCTAAGTAGACTACAATGCGCAGGTGGTTGTGAGCTGGAACAAGCTGGGTCATCTGATCCAAGTAGTTGTTGCCACTCATAATCACTAGAAGCAATTAGTCTGGCAGTTTGGATTTTGTAATCATCAATAGACTTATTTTTATCAGCAGCTCTTTTCAAAAACCAAGTAAAATACTGGTTCTTTGGAGCATTAGAAAATCCGGTGGCGCTGGCAATAGCCGTAATCTTTTTGCCTGGCTCAGGGGTGGTTGGGATAAATGTGAGCTCCACTTTTGGGCCATCATCTTTATAAGCTGTAGCATTGGATTGTTTGGCAAATTTCCGCACCTCCTGTTGATCAAAGCCAAGTGAGTTCAAAACTTCAGAGGTTGCTTCAGAGGGTGATGGAACATCAACAAGTCCAGCCAGAACCCCAGCTTGGCCAAAAATAGTCGTATCGCTGGCACCTCCTAAATTGCTCAATAGGGATGAGATATCAAAGCCTAATGCAGGAGCAGGATTAAGGGAGAGGAGTAGATTGGCGATAGTAAAAATGGCAAAAGTTTTTTTGAAAAAATGCATAAAGTATTTTTTTATCTGATACTCTTTTATTATAGCAGAAAAGACAATTTATTCCTCTCCCCTCTTTGGAGAAAAACTTAATATCAAGCTACTGGAAAACAATATCAAAGCAAAAGTCACCATTATTTTAAACAAGAAAGCGATATAGCTCGGTAATCCTGAAAAAAGACTAGCTAAAACCTTATTTTGTTTGAGGTTGGCAACAGCATCAGTGGCATTCAATTTATCAGTCACTTGGATAGTGACAGTTTTGGTAACGTCTTCGGCAGGAAGATCTTTGCTAGAAATATGCCATCTATCTCGCAAGACCTTTTGAGTGTTTTCATTTAGTTTATAGGGAGTTACACTAGTGACTTTGTAAGAAGTGCCAATGGCTTTTTCAATAGGGATGTTGAGGGTTTCATCATCATCGCTCAAATAAGCTTCAGATAAAAATTCTGTCCCATTTGTTTTTATAGTCACCTCATCTACCGTCCAAATAGTTTTCCCCATATTTGCCGTATTATTCTGGGCTTGCAGTTGAGCTGTTTTTTTGGTGAGCGCTTGAAAAACATCCTTGCTATAGTTGGGCCATTGCTTTGCCTCATCTTTGTCTACATAATAGCCTAATAATAAAGGTTTTATATCGGCATTACCAGCTATTCCGGCGTTTGCTATTTGTATTGTGGTTGTTGGGTTGACCACTGAAAAAGAACGGACGAAGCTAATTTTTTCTATGGAATCACGCCCTGCAATATCTACGCGTAGATTAGAAGTTTTTCCTGCAGTTTCGATGATGGGAAAAAAAACGGTATTATTGTTTTCTTCCGGAGTGAGTCTTTTTCCATCCAATGTCCAAGCAAAATTATATTTATTAGCGGCATACTTATCAGCAACGCTAGCGCTAAAAATGGTGTTTTGGGTAGTTGAGCAAAGTGATCTTTCTCCTCCGGTGGTGCATGTTTCACTTCCGGCTATCAAAGACAGTTTTCCGGTGGTGGCTTCTTTTTGGATAGTTGTATTAAAAATAGCTATTCCTCCCTGGGATATTTGTACCGGAATTATCATAGTTTCTGAGCCTTCTTTTGCTACTCCTTTATCATTAACAGTAGTTACGAGAGTGGCTCGGACATAAAAAGCAGTAGCATTTGCAGGGATATTTTTTTGCATCAGCAAGGTTTCGCCGCTGGTAGCGTCTTTTTTTTCAAAAACTTTTAGAGGAAGCTCTAGGGTGCTTAATCCAATACCATCTAATTGAATATCACTGCCCAGATCGGTACTGGATAAATCTTTCCACGCGGAAGAAGCAGCGCTGGCATCTTTGGCTATGCTTAAGTGCCAAGTATAATGAGTAAAATTAGCATTATCAGTGTTGACAGCATTAGCTTTGAAAGTGATGTTATCAGATAATCCTCCTTTAGTGGAAGTATTATATTGTGGATTGGAATTGCTGGCCGAAAGATTATTAGTGATTTTTTTGTAGTCAGTGCCGGTAGTAGGTTCTACGAAAGCCTCTTCTAGGGCGGTGTTAATATCATCAAAAGTGGTTTCTCGCGGAAACTGCTCATTGCCGATTCTTCCCCAGTGGTGACCGGGTTTTCCATCCACAGAAACCTCGCAATCATCACCATATTTTCTATCAATAACAATAGTCATGCCGGAGTCTGGTTCACCTTCGCCTATTTTTTCGTATTGCTTATATTCAAAATAATAAGCCTCACAATCATTGGCATTTCCACCAAAATTATCCCTTAGCTTATTAAGGTCAGCTATATGTTCATTGCCAGTATTTCCACAGGAAATGGTTACCTTACATTCGCGTGGCCCGGGTATTGAATTTAGAATGGCTTTTGTAATGGGATTTAGTTGTTTGTGGTCTGGCAATGCTAATCCATCAGGTAAGCAAAAAAACAATCCATCTTCATCCCAGTGAAAAGCTGGACAGCCATAGCGTGGATCAACAAGTTCGGTGGCTGTTTGATTTTCTTTTTTAATTTCTGGATTATTGGTGATCGCCCACATCGTCTTGAAAGAGGAATCTTTTTCTGTGGTCGGAGTAACAGACACGCCTTCTACAGCCACCCCCACCTTGTCTCCCGGAGAATAGGTCCAGCTGAATTCCAGCCTACCAAGTCCAGTTATACTAGCTTCATCCATTATTCCTGAGCCAGAGGTATCATTAGAATTAGGATTGGTTTTCCAAAATTTTTCTTCCTCTGGTCCAAAGTGTCCATCGCCTACTGCCTCATCTTTGAGTATCTCAATGCCTTTTTCTAGGTCCGTATCATAATATTTAGGGAAAAGGTGGCCGCATTTGATTTCTTCATCCTCCTTTTCTGCTTTTGACATACAATGTCCCTCATTTTTTTCTATTTCTTTGAAATCCTTTGGGGTCCTCACAAAACAATGCTCACTCTTCCCCTTCTGATCATCTCCGCCAATCGAAGCTTTATACCCATCATCATCCGCCTCAGCTGGGGCGGATATGGGTGTGCTTTTTAGCGTGCAGTGCGCTGGCGGTGTGGTGCTGGTGCAAGCTGGATCATCTTCGCCTAGGGTTTGCTGCCATTGGAAATTGCCGGAAGCAATCAGACGAGCAGCTTCTATTTTATAATCTTCTATATTGGTCTCGCCATCCTTATTGTAGTCACAATCATCAGGTGTTTTTTGGCAATGAGCTGTTTTCAAGAACCAAGTAAAATATTGGTTATTAGGAGTGTTGGAGAAGAAAGTTGTACTGGCGATGGCAGTAATTTTTTTCCCCACTTCAGGAGCTGCAGGCGTAAAGGTGAGCTCCACTTGAGGACCATCATCTTTATAACCACTGGCTGTGAATTGCTTGCCTGCTTTATTTATTTCAGTATTATCAAATCCCAAGGAGTTCAATGACTCATTAGCTGCCTCAGTGGGTGAGGGAATGTCAATAAGGTTAGTCAGAATTCCCGCTTGACCTAAATTATTCACAGAAGAAGGGCTGCTGATTTGATTTAAGCTATTGAGCAATAAAGAGAGATCAAATCCCCAGACCAATGGAACATTGAGGGAAAAAATTAGCAATAAAACAAGAAAAAAGCGCAATATTTTTGGAAGGAGTTGCATAAAATAATTTTAGATTAAATAACTCTTTCTATTGTAGCAAAAAAAGTGGAAAAATTATAGCTTAATGCGATATAACTTACCATCAATTTTGTTGGTGAAAAAAAGATAACTTTCATTAGTAGAGAGAAAGAGGTTGGTGGCGTCATAGGCTGTGGCAAGTTCCTCTAGGGGGACTAAGCGACTTTTTTCCCCTGTTTTCAAATTAACCTTCCAAAAAGTATCATGGGTAGTGAAGGTATTATTAATATAGTCATTGGGAAGGATGTTTTTTTCTGAGATATTGCCAGGTAAGGCATAAAAAATAAAATCAGAATTTTTTGACCAAGCGCACTTAGAGACGAAAGTGGGAATGCCCAATTTTTTATATTCCCCGCCTAGATTATTAGAAAATCCCAGTTCCATAGCGTGCCCGCCCTTTTGATCGACGTTGCTACGCAGTAAAAATGTTCCATCAGTGTTCCATAGGTAATCAGCCCCAAAAACATCTGAAGAAAGGGTTTTTGTTTCCCCCCCCAGGACAGGCGTGGATTGCATAATTGTTGGAGTGAATGCATCTGGCTTATTCCAAAAGGAAATAAATCCTGATTTTGGGATAGGGGCAATGGCTAGGTTATTGGAGGAAAAGCTGGTTATTTTATGCCAATTTTTTCCATCCGCATCGGAAATGTTAACGGATTTTTCTTTGGTTTTTTTGTCAAAAAAAGTGTAAAGTATTTTTTTGTCGTTTTGCCAAGCAACTGTGCCAACAGCTTCGCTGAGCTTATTTCCGCTTCGGGTAGTATAGTTGTAGATTGAATAAAGAGGATAAGCACTGTTGCCAGAAAACTTAGTGATAACGCTATCTTGACTGGGTGACCAAAAAACATCAATAAGATTAAGAATGTTAGTGTCAGAAATAACTTGTTTTTTTAAACTAAGAAGATCCACGCTATAGACTTTCCCGGTAGCTTGAGAATAATATTTTAAAACGTCATCATTATTAGTTAGCGTAGGAGCTAGGATTGATTCATCTGTGATTTGTTGAATGCGTTCTGTTTTTGCGGTGGAGGTTGTTTTTGTTGTTGCGTTTTCAGCAGTATTTTGTTTGATGGACGGGGCTTGTTTTTCAGCTGGCTTTTTGAAAGAGAGAAGGTAGATGCCCCAAAAAACAAGAATGACTCCAAGGATGGAAGAAGATATGATAAATATTTTTTTAGAGAGAAGCATGTGTTTGTAAGATAAAATTTATTTATGGCAGTTATAACAAACATCCCAATGCGGAGGCTTAACTTCTTTAGCATAAACATTGCCTTGGGGGTCGGTGTATAATTTGCTGGTGGTACCATTTTTTTCTTTTCTCTCTCCGGCGGGGGTATATTTGGTTTCAATATAAGAATCTAATTTGGTATTTTGAGCTAGATCAACTTTGTACCCATTAGCGTGGGTAAAATCTGTTACACTGGAATGGCCACCTTCGGACCCTCCAGTGACAGTGAAGCATTTTTCGCTAGTGGCGATGCTTAAGTCTGGGCAAACTGCTTTTTTCAAGTCAACAAGATTATCAACAGTCTCTGAGCGCAATCCTCCGACGCTGGTGCAGCCTGATGTTTGACCTGCTTCACAAGCCTTATTATTAATACCAATATTATTACTACTAATAAGTTTAGCTCGGGTGGAAACTTCGGTAGCTGCCGTGCTCGGTCCGGTTGTTATGCCGGTACTTGTTGATGTCCCAGTCGCTCCTCCTCCTGACTGACAAATACCCTTAATTTCTAATAAATTTGGGTTAATCTCATATAAAATCAAATAAGAAACAAAAG
>JBAZXY010000090.1:0-5738 GCA_041659585.1 Parcubacteria group bacterium
AATCTTCAAAATTAAATTGCCACTAATAGTCTCAATCTCCACCTTGCCTCCTAAAGCCGCTACTGAGAAAGGAATTTGCTCCGTACTCAAAATATCCAAGCCCTTTCTTTTGAATTTCTTATGTGGCGCCACGTGAATTGTCACTAGCAAATCTCCAGCTCGCATGCCTCGCTCACCTGCTTCACCTTGACCACCTACGGATAAAGTCTGCCCATCAGAAATACCAGCCGGAATCTTGATTTCCAATTTTTGCTCTTCTTTCACTCGCCCATCTCCTCCGCACTTAGAACATTTCTTTTCATAAATTTTTCCTACCCCCTGACACTCGTGACATTCACTCACTTGAGCAAAGCTGCCAAAAAAACTCCGTCGCACTGTCTCCACTTTTCCACTGCCATGACAAGTCGGGCAAGTTTTTTGCCCCGCTCCCGGCTCTCCACCCGACCCTTCGCAACGATTACAATGCACCCTCTTATATAAATTCAATTCTTTTTCCACCCCCTTCACCATTTCAAAATAATCAATTTCGATGTCCACATGAATATCCGATCCTTGCGTCTGCCTTCTCCCACGTGATCCGCCACCACCAAAAATATTCGAAAAAATATCATCAAAACCCTCTCCGCCAAATTCAAAGCCACCTTCCTGACCGCCAAAACCTTGAAAACCGGAAAAATCAAAACCACCCGAACCTTGCCCTGCACCTGGTCCACCGCCCTCGAAAGTCTGTCCGAATTGATCATATTGCTGCCGCTTAGATTTGTCGGAAAGCACTTGATAAGCTTGATTGATTTCCTTGAATTTAGCCTCATCCCCTCCAGACTTGTCCGGATGGTATTTATGGGCCATTTTTCGATAGGCCTTCTTGATTTCATCGTCAGTGGCTCCCTTGGAAACCCCTAAAAGATCATAGTAGCTTGCTGCCATATAAATATTGTCAATTCACCAATATCCATGCCTACGCACAATATTAGCAATTTGTAGAAAAAGTTATTATAAATGATGCATCCTTTATCGCTATCACTCATTTCGCTAAACAATAAAAGCTTCCCCTATTATACAGTCATATTTAAAAATTAGCAATCCCCACGGCTGAGTGCTAATATCACCACCCTATTCCAAAACCTCTGCCTCAATTGTAATATGCCTAACAGCGACTATCCCAGCTTTCATAAAAATCCATATCAGCAATTGTGTTAAAATCATCCAAAAAGTGTTCAGCACTGACCCAAGAGGGAGAATAGTCAATAATAAAACAATGGCCATCACATAGGGCAAGGTGGATGTTTTTTTATCTTCGTCAGTGCCAGCTCCAAAATATTGATCTATTTTTCTATTGACAATATTTGCTAATACATCAGCCATCTTTTCATCCCCCTGTAATACCATGCCAGACATTTCAGAAAATTTCTTCCTCCCTTCGCTAAGCAGCAATCCCTCTTGTTCCTTTCCCATCTCAAGACTGGCTGATTTAACTTTTTGCAAGGCATCTTCTTTCAATATTTTTTTCTGGGCCTCCGTAGCACTCGGGTTAGTCTTTTGAATCATTTGATCAATTTGGGCATTAGTTTCCAATGAAACCTCTTTTGTTTGCAGCTCCCCTTTCTGAGTCTGTAAAATAAATTGATCTATCGTCAAATTTTCTTGTGCAATGTTTTTTATTTCCGGATTGGTGACCGTCAAAAATCTGGTTGTTAGATTGCCAGTAATGGAGCTGATATAAAATTGTGGAATAAGTCTCTCCGTATTTAAATCTTTCACTGTCAAATAATATTGACTAGTAATAATGCTGGCCACAGCGAAAATAAACAAACCACTGCCGGCGCGCACTGATTTCCAAATACTGATCTTAACGTTCAATGACAAATCTTGCTTAATCCTTGCGACAGCCCAATAAGTAAAAAGATAGGCAATGCCAAAACCAATTAGGTGCAAAAAATTTAACACAAAAACAAAACTAGTCAAATAGGTTAATAAAAAAAGGACACTTAGATAGACCTTGTTTTGAATAATAATACTATTCACATAAGCGATTACAAAAAATACTGAGACACTGATTATTGGCACCATCCAGGTGCTGGAACCCGGCACCATAATTGCCCTGTCAATAGCCATCCATGCAAAAAAACTCATGGCGATCATCCAAAAAGAAAAAAAACTCTTTATCACCCTTATCTTCATATTTTTTATTCTTATTCTTTAGTAAGATGAAGATATTTTTCATCTCCAAATGCTGCAACAATAAATAGAGTTACACTTATCACATCTCCTTATCTTTAGTTTATGGCAAAAATAAAAAGTTAGCAAACAAAAAAAACTACCCCAAGCACTCGGGGTAGTTTTTTGGAAGAGATTGCCTATTTAGCTAATTCCGCATCAATCGCCATTTTCAAATCACTCACTCCTGCCACACCATTAATAAATTGATTATTGATAAAAGTTGCTGGGGTGCCGGAAAGACCAAGCGCATTTGCTTCAGCCATATTAGCATCAATTTGTGCTTGATATTTCTTACTATCTAGACATTGGTTGAATTTTCCCGCATCTAATTTCAAATTCTTAGCATAGTCTTTAAATTTTTGTGACCCACCCTGGCTAGACCAGTCCTTTTGGGTGGCATATAGATTGTCCGCATATTCCCAAAATTTATTTTGCTCCATGGCGCATTCACTAGCCAGCGCTGCTCCATTAGCTTCCGGATGGATGCCCAGTGGGAAATGCTTATAGACAAAAGCTACCTTTCCGTCATATTCCTTCATCATATCTCGGAAAGAGCTCCAAAAAGATTTGCAAAATGGACATTGAAAATCAGAAAACATCACTACCCGCACACTGGCATCCACATTCCCGGAAACAGCGTCCCCCTCCTTGACTTCTGGCGCATTTAAATATTTTCCTGGAGCCAAGCCCAATTCTTGAGTCTTCAAAATAAATTGATCCTCCTTGCCATCAAACAAAATCTGCGCTTGAGAGAAGAAGTCCGTTTTCGCTACATCCTTATCAAAGATAAAGGCCGGCAAAGTAGCAATACCAAACCTAGTGATTAAATCTTTCCCTTCCTCGCTATCGAAAGCTACTTTTTGAGCCCCGATAGTTGGCAGCACGCGACGCAACCAAACCAACGCTTCGGAGGGATCACATTTTTCACAAGCCTCATCAGTGATTACTTTCACACTGATAGATGGCTCTCCATAGGCCACCCATGTTTTTCCATTAGCTTCAAAGATTTCTGCTTTATTCAGATTCTTAGCTGAAAAACCACTTCCGCGCATGATTTGCCCCAAGTCTACAAAAAGACTGCCCACAAAAAGACCTCCTAGCAAAATTGCTACAGAAAGGATATTTTTCACTTTTTTGTCATTCTTATTCTCCATATGTTTTCTTTAGTTAGCTTCCGTAATAACTATTATTTTGAAAGCTAGCAATTTTTATTAAAAAAATTATTTACTATTTATGATCAAATTTGATTTTATTCCCCATTCGCAGAACTACTAGCTCCATCAGGGGCGACTTCATTATCCGCTGGCATTGCCTTCGCCTCTTCAGCAGCTTTCTTACTTACCTCAAATTGAATCTTATTAATATCGAAATCTTGTCGCACTGTTTTCATTTGATAATCATTGAAGCCGATAGTAATTCTTTTTACCGCTTCCGTCTTAAAAGCGACACCAATAAGCACGCCAAGAATAAAAATAAGTAAAAACTCGATATAACTATCTATTTTTCTATTTCTTTCCTTTTTAGGCTTTTCCTCCGTAACCTCTTTTTCATCAGCAATTGTTTCTACTGACTCATTGACAGCAGCCGACTCTTCAATTACAGCCACCTTCTCCACTTCCGCATCCTTGATTCCCTCCACGCTTTCTTTCATCGCGTCAGATTTAAATATCACATTGTCTTCTGCCGCATTTTCAATTTCAAATTCTATTAGATTTTTTCTATTAGCTCTGGGTTTCTTTTTTTTACTCATTTTTTTATGAAAAAATAAATTAAATTCAACACCTCCAGCTTAGCACAAACCAAAAAAGGCAACAACTTGTGCCTTTTTTATTAATATTGTCTAATGCAAGCTCTATTTTTCCTTAAAAAAACTGATTTTGGTAGAAAGTCTGCCGGCAAAAAACAATAACAGCAATATTCCCAATGACCCAAAAATCAATCTCCAGGGAATGATCCAAAAGATGATTTCTGATTCAATCGGCACGTCCCGCTTGCCATCATCATAATAAAGCAACAACTTAGCCGTGTGTTTTCCCCAACGTAATTTAGACATATCCGCAAAATTCCATTTCAAATCTTGCACCGCAGCACCGGTCTCATCTAGCATTATTTTTCCATCAGATTGCTTGCTATCATAATGCGGAAAGCCGTCATTCCATTTCTCGCTAAATTCTCGCGGTGAATTGGGTAAGATAGAGCCTTTATTGGGATTAATCTCCAAAATAGCCAAATCCTTCTCATCCCCACTATTGATAAAAATATTTCCCCGAGGTGCAATATGGACATTCCCAGTGTTGCGTAATTTCACAGTGAAGGTAGCCGGCAAAAATTCATAAATTTTCTTGTCTGCTGTGAAGTTTTCCACCGTTACTTCCCTTTTGGCATCTGGCACCACCGCTTCCAGAAGAACCAACGTAGCTGTGCCGCCGGTAATAACTGTTTGCCGCTCCCCCTTAGCCACACTCTCCTCTGCTCGAGAAAAAACAATAGCATAATAATAACCGAAGGAAGCTGTCGCGGGCACATCAAATGTAGCGGTAATCGTCTTCCATTCATTCACCGGCAAAGGAAATTTATTCTCCGAAAAAGTCACCCAATCAAAGAAATTATCTCCTGGTTCACGCTCCGCCAACATTGGTGTGCCAGTCGCTTCATCTGCTTTGAACTTCATCAAGCTCACCTTGATATTCTCTACTCCAATGCCATCATTTTTAATTTTTATTTGTGCCGAAACAGAAGTGCCCGGCTCCACCTTCAAATTAATCGGCAACGAGGAAGTCGTGATACGCAAATCTCCTTCCGGACCGGCAGCTTGTACGGGAGCCACAAAAACCAGCAATGCTACAAAAAAAGCGAGCCACCAACTATTGTGCTGGGATAGATTTTTTTTCATCATAGAATTTCTTAGTATTTTTTTAATTAATTTACATTTCTTATCTAATATACACTAAAAACAGGGATTTCACAAAGAATCAATGTATAACTCTTGCTTATTGATTTGACCATCCAATTCTCCAATTCGACGAAATGTTCCTATTGAAAAAGTCCTATCGATTAGTCGTCCCAGCTGTATAAGATTGCCTGTTATCATCGAAGAGGCAAATAATTCAAACACCCTTTGTTCATTTTCAAACTTATCGCTATTCCTTTCGCTAATCTTACGTATGAGTTTTCTCAAAATTGCTCTTTCTTGGATTTGCGTAAACTCTTTCGTATTAATGCGCACCCTGTCATCTTCAGCATCTTCCACTTCAGCATAAAAAGTGTCACTGTTAAAAAGTTTTTCTCCCTTAGCTGTGCGGGCATGGCGTCCTTTTTCAGCAAGCCATCTGGTTTGCTTCATTTCTTGAGCAAATAACGGACTATCAATGAATTGTTCCAGCAACATCCTCGTCAACTCTTCCGTGACTGCCTCATTCAGATTCCTAAAAAACACCTTTTTTCCATCTCGCGTGTGTGCAGTTAATCCCACTCGATATTCATCTGCCTGAGAATTTTCATCATCTAAAATTTGCATA
>JBAZXY010000091.1:0-5730 GCA_041659585.1 Parcubacteria group bacterium
TTTTGGGATGATAGTCAAAAAGCTTCTGGCATCATGCAAGAGGTGGAAGAACTACGCCGAGAAATTCAAGAATTAAGCACTTTGGAGACGGAGTTGGATGAATTATTGGAAATGGCTGGCATCATAAGTGAGGATGGGGAAGAAAGTTTGGAGATAGAAAAAAGAATAGTGGAAATCGAGGTCTTGATTGACAAACTGGAATTCAAGATTCTTTTAGGTGGAGAATATGACCGTAGTGATGTCATTATGGCTATCCATGCGGGAGCGGGCGGCGTGGATGCGCAGGATTGGACAGAGATGTTGTTGCGCATGTATCTGCGGTTTTGTGAAAAAAAGGGTTGGCGCACCAAAATTTTGAGCGAATCGCGAGGAGGTGAAGCGGGTATCAAGAGTGTGACACTGGAAATCAGCGGCCCCTATGCCTATGGCTATTTGCAAAGCGAAGCTGGGGTGCATCGCTTGGTGCGCTTGTCGCCTTTTAATTCTGACAATCTGCGACAAACTTCCTTTGCTTTGGTAGAAATTTTACCGGTCATTGAAGAAATGGCTGAAGTGCAAATCAATCCCCAAGACGTGCGGGTGGATGTTTTCCGCTCCAGTGGTGCGGGTGGACAAAGTGTCAATACAACTGATAGTGCGGTGCGGATTACACATATCCCAACACAGACGGTGGTGACCTGCCAAAATGAACGGAGTCAATTACAAAACAAGGAGCAGGCGATGAAAATTTTGCGGGCGAAATTGCATCAGCAGCATCTGGCGCTCAAGGAAGCGGAAAAGAAACAGTTGCGCGGAGAATATGCTTCGGCTGAATGGGGTAGTCAGATCCGATCCTATGTGGTGCATCCCTACAAGATGGTCAAAGATCATCGCACTAAGCATGAAACAACTGATGCTGAAGGCGTTCTAGCTGGAGATTTACAAGAGTTTATGGAAGCCTATTTGAAAAATATGAAAAAATAATGTAAAATAAAGATATGATAAAAGAAGAAAATACCAAAGAAGAAAAAAATAAAATAATGATTAAGTTTAATGGCGTCAGTAAGACCTATAAGGGTGATTTTATGGCGCTTGAAGAGATAAATCTAGATATTCGGGAGGGGGAATTTATTTCCGTAGTGGGGCAAAGCGGTTCTGGTAAATCTACCTTATTGAAATTAATTTATGCTGAGGAGGCTGCTACGATAGGAGAGGTTTATTTTGATGGCAATCCATTGAGTATTACAAGGAAAAGAAATTTGTCGGCTCATCGAAGAGAAATCGGCACTGTTTTTCAGGATTTCAAACTCTTGCCGAGAAAGACAGTCTATGAAAATATTGCTTATGCTTTGGAGGTTTCTGGGGCGCCGGATGAAGAAATTGCGGAAAATGTGCCGCAAATTTTGGATATTGTCGGACTAGCCAATAAAGCGAAAAAATATCCACATCAATTAAGTGGTGGTGAGCAGCAGAAAGTGGCTATTGCCAGAGCCTTGGTGCATACCCCGATGATTATTGTGGCAGATGAGCCTACGGGCAATCTGGATCCTATTGCTTCTTTGGAAATTGTGCGGTTACTGATTCGCATCAATGAATTAGGAACGACAGTAATCTTGGCCAGTCATGATAAGGATGTTGTGGACAAAGCTAATAAGCGAGTTCTAGTTTTGGAAAATGGGCGGATAATTGCTGATTATCCTAAGGGTAAATATAAAATTTCATAAGACAGGTCTGTTACGCAATTTATTACGCAACAGGCCTAACAAAAGTATGCTGTTACTTATCACTAGGACATTCAAAGAATCCATCCGGAGCATTCTCCGCAACGGCTGGCTTTCTATTGCGACAGTCAGTATTTTGATTATGTCACTCTATATCATTAGCGTGTTTTTTGTGTTTACTTCTACGGCTAATGAGATGCTAAAAGAAATCAAAAATAAAGCTAATATCAGTATTTATTTTAAGACTGATACGGAGGAAGGTTTTATTCTGGAAGCTAAAACTGAGGTGGAGAAAATGGGTGAGGTGAAGTCAGTAGAATATGTTTCTAAGGATGTGGCGCTGGAAGATTTTAAGAAAGCTAATGCTTCGGAGCCGGTTATTTTGGAATCACTTAGGGAAATTGGAGAAAATCCATTATTATCCGCTTTAATTATACGGGCGAATAATTCCGTTGATTATCAGATTATTGCCGAAAATATTGATAAGGCTAATTTTAGTGCGGAGGTTAGTCGTGTAAATTATAATAAAAATAAAGAGCTGATAAATAAATTAAATAGTGTGATTGAAACGATTCAAGAGATTGGCATT
Organism: Parcubacteria group bacterium; assembly: GCA_041659585.1. Taxonomy (GTDB): domain Bacteria; phylum Patescibacteriota; class Minisyncoccia; order Moranbacterales; family UBA2206; genus UBA8518. Next base: position 2,290 of record JBAZXY010000091.1, read on the forward strand.
AGCTTGGGACTGCTTTTTGCAGCTATCTCACTGTTGATTACTTTTAATGCCGTACGCATAACCATTTATACTCACAAGCAAGAAATTGAAATTATGCGCTTAGTAGGGGCTTCTAATATGTTCATTCGTTTGCCGTTTGTTTTTGAAGGCATAATTTATGGTGTTGTCGGATCCATAGTGTCTATGATATTTCTATTCGGTTCGCTTAAATTCGTGGCTTCCTATATCAGCTTAGCTATTCCCACAGGCAATTTAATGAATTTTTATATAGCTAACTTTTGGATGATTTTGGGTTATCAAATTTTATTAGGCTCCTTCTTTGGTATTGTTGGCGGATTAATGGCAATGCGTAAATATCTAAAGGTGTAGACAGGTTGTGTTTAAAAAAGAAAAGATAGGGAAATAAGGCTAGGTGCCTTATTTTTTTTGAAGCATAGAAAGAGACAAGGGCGAGGGAAAAATGAATTAATTTTGTAGTAGAAAGTGTGAATTGAAGCAATGTGAATTTGGCTATAAAGACACTTAATTTGTTTGGGCGAGGGGTTATCTTGTTGGAGGTGGATGATATCTTTTTTGAGGCAAAATTTGATTTTTTCTGTGTACCTGCTAGGATTGATGGATAAATAAGCATAATCTGAGTATATGAAAAAAATAAATGAATTATTGAAAGGTTGCCAGGGGAGGGGATTTTTTTGTGACGGAATAGTTAGTGAAAAAAACAGAAAAAGGGACCTGATAATTACATTAATAGTTATGGCGGTTTTAGGTGGATTTCTTGCGGAGAGTCATTTTTATGGCAGGGAAAAAAACAAGCAACTTAGAATGGAAAAGGTTGCTACAGAGCAAGTGGCTTCAAATGAGGCATTACAGAATAGTGCGGAGCAAGATGTGGCGGCTATTGAAAAAAATATAGACACTGGCCAATGGAGTGAGTATAGTGATAGTTTATTTGGTTTTGCTATCAAATATCCCAAGGAATGGAGGGCGCCTTTTGTGCAAAATCCACTATATGGCTCTAATTGGATGCGGAGAGTTCAATTTAGAAGAAATATCATAGGTTTGGATAATTCTTATATCGGTTTTGATGTGGTGGTATATGATGCAAATAGGGTGAAAGAGGTGATGAATACCCAGGATTTTCCGGCTTTGAAGCCAGGGGCGATAAAAGAAATAGGAAACTGTCCTGCAATCTCAGTCTATATTACTAAAGCTGCTAATTATCCGGCAGAAGAAATTTATATCCCAATAACAGATAGATGCTATGAGCCTGCTCTATTTTTTACACTTGCTAATAGCGGATATATTTATAATGTGGTGCCGAGAAAAAAAGTCGGATTGGATATATTGGAGAATCCAAAAGCAGAGCTCTTGGTTGAGATGCCTGATTTTTTCACCGGGGCAGTTACTTTGAAAAATATTGATGTGGTGAAAAAAACAACGGTGACAGCGCCAATTGCAAAAAATGCCAATACAGTGATTCCAAGGTCGGTGGTGAGGAAAAAAGTTATCACCGGTCCAGGGCCAGTCTCCTATAAAAGAGATAGCGCGGGGCGACGGGTGTGTGCCAAAAGTAATGACCATCCTGGAAAAAGCGACCAGCATAAGAGCAAACATATGGATATGGAATGTTGCTTAGATCCGGATGAATATCCTAATCCGCATTGCTATTATGACCCGGGAAAATATGGTAAGTATTTGAAATAGTTTTTAGCTTATTAGAAGGGTTGTCATTAGTGATTTTTTGTAATAGAATAGGTGATGGGATATAAATAAAATAGACTTTTAAGTAGAATGGAAAATTTTCAAAAAAGAAAACAGCACTTAGTTAGGATTGAAGAAATTGTATTGGGATTGGAGGAGGATGAGGCGCTTTTGGCCGATCGGATCAGGGGGATTTTGGGTATTTCGGAAGAGGAAATTGTGGGTTATGCTGTCGCAAAAAAAGCTGTGGATTCCAGGAAAAAAGACAAAATCATGTTGGTCTATTCGGTGGACGTGGAAATAAAGAATCCGGAAGACTATTTTTTCAAAACTTCTGCCATGATTAAGGGGAAAGTGAAGAGGCATCGCATTCGCTTAATCTCACCATATCGTTATGAAATACGAATGGCTGAGTTGGCTGAAAATGAAATCCGTCCAGTCATTATCGGCAGTGGACCGAGTGGGCTTTTTGCGGGACTAGTTTTAGCTCGAGCGGGACTCAAGCCTATTATTATCGAGAGAGGGAAGACCGTAGAAGAGAGAATTGCGGACGTGAAAACATTCCAAGAGACTGGTAAATTAGATGCTGAATCAAATGTTCAGTTTGGTGAAGGTGGTGCTGGGACATTCTCAGATGGGAAGTTGTATACGGTTATTGATGATCCAAGAAAAAAGTTTATTTTTGATGAATTAATGCAAGCTGGAGCGCCGAGTGAAATTGCAATTGAGGCTCAACCGCATATCGGAACAGACAAGTTACGCGAAGTGGTGAAAAACATTCGGCAAAAAATCGTGCGTTTGGGCGGGGAAGTGCGCTTTGAAACAATGCTTACGGATATTGAAATGGAATCGGGGGAGATTGTTCAGGCTATTTTTGCGAGCGGTGAAAAAATGGCAGTAGAAGAATTGATTTTGGCCACTGGTCATTCTGCTCGTGATACCTTTGCTATGTTGCATGAGAAAGGATTGCGCATGGAAGCTAAGCCTTTTGCTATTGGAGTGCGCATCGAGCACGCGGCAACAATGATTAATCAGGCTCAATATGGTGAATTTTTTGCCCATCCTAAATTGAAAACAGCTCGCTATAAACTAGTAGCTCATCTAGATAATAATCGTCCGGTGTATACTTTTTGCATGTGCCCGGGAGGCTATGTGATGGCAGCAGCTTCAGAGGAGGGTGGAGTGGTGACTAACGGGATGAGCGAATATGCTCAGGATGGTCAGAATTCCAATAGTGCTCTGCTGGTGAATGTTTTACCAGCTGACTTTGCCACGGACCATCCTTTGGCTGGAGTAGAATTCCAACGAACCTGGGAGAAGAAAGCTTTTGAGTTGGGAGGAAAGAATTTCCAAGCGCCAGCCCAATTGGTGGGAGATTTTTTGCAGAATAATCCATCGGAAAAAATAGGAGAAATCACTCCGACTTATGGTCCGGGCGTGACCATGACTTCGCTCAACAGTTGTCTGCCAGAATATGTGCTGGCCAGTTTGCGCGCAGCCTTGCCAATTCTCGACCGAAAAATCAAGGGCTTTGCTCATCCAAAAGCAGTGCTTACCGGGGTAGAAACGCGCAGCTCTTCACCGGTAAAAATTTTGCGAGACGAAACTTTCCAATCTAATGTGCGGGGAGTTTATCCGACAGGAGAGGGCTCTGGTTATGCCGGGGGAATTATTTCTGCGGCTATCGACGGCATGCGGGTGGCGGAAGCCATCATTGAAAAGCGTTTGGCTGACAAATAG
>JBAZXY010000092.1:0-5726 GCA_041659585.1 Parcubacteria group bacterium
ATCTAATGTGCGGGGAGTTTATCCGACAGGAGAGGGCTCTGGTTATGCCGGGGGAATTATTTCTGCGGCTATCGACGGCATGCGGGTGGCGGAAGCCATCATTGAAAAGCGTTTGGCTGACAAATAGCCTAAATAAAACAAAAGCTGCTCCTGAGGGGGCAGTTTTTGCATTTTGGGCACTATATTCTATTATACACCAAAAAAAGATTTTTGTAAAGGACATTTTTCTAATTGGCTACCATCTACGCATCTATTGACAAAAATAAAAAAATAAGCTATGATACGCAGTTGCCCATAGTTCTTTTTAGTTTAAACAAATATCAACGGAGGATGAGAGAAATGAAAAAAATGAAAATGTTTTTTCTGTTAATGGTGATTTTGCTTACGGGAGTCGTTTCAGCTTTTGCGGCTGAGGATTGTCGAATTATCCAGGTAGATCAGATTGGCTTAAGTGATTATAGAATTACTTTTGACCTGTCCAGCATTAGGACCGCAGAGAGAACACCACCTATTTTTCATGGTCAAAAAGCGCCACATGACGCATGGATTTTCTATGAGGGAGTTTCCTACATTGGAGAAAGTAGAATTGCCACAGTAGAAATACATAATTGGATTTCCGGAGAAGAGATTGAATTCTCTACTGGCGCCATGTATGGCGACATTGTGTGGTATACCACACCAGATCCGACTTGCTGCGCGTATGTCTATCCGGTGGGAGCTCCTCCAGGAGAAATGCATTATCGAGTTAGATTGGGTGAGAAAATGCAATCAGTAGTGATATCGCCTGCTATTCAGATGCTTCTTTTGAATAAAAAGCATTCTGCTCCAGTTGTGCATCCATGCGCAGTGGTGAGTGTGGTGGAAAGCGGAGTTAATGGCGATCTGGCAAATTATGCCATCACTCTCAGTTTGCAGAAGTTCGCAGATGCGCCTGCTGATGCAGTGGCATATGTGGACAGACAACAAGCGCCCAACAGTGCTTGGACAGGCTTTCAGGCAGTCACTCGCCAAGGCGACACGGCTATCCTGACAGTTGCCGGTTGGCCCCGCGGCAGCGCCATGGAGTTTTCCTACAAATTGGCAGTGAATGGCACTGACTACTGGCAGGACATAGCCGCCTGGCAGACGAGCAGTTGCACCGCTGTCTATGGCGATCATTTTCAAGTGGTGCTCGGGAATTGAGCGCCAAGCAACAAAAGCACTGACTTACCGGGAGTTTCCATATTTGGAGACCCCCGTTTTTTATATGCAGAAATTAAATAAAGTTAGGGAGAATTCATTCGGACAAGGTAATGGAATAGAAAAAAAGAAGCTGGCTTAATGAGGCAACTTCTTTTTGAACGGTTTATACTCTGTCCAGGAGTGTGAAAATAAAATCTATTACATCACCTCTGGTGGATTCATGTGTTGCTCCAGCTTCAATAAGGATTCTGGCGTCCTCGGGTATAGCGGTGTTTGCAATAATGGGCTTATTGAAGTCCTTGGCAATAATATGCCTGACAAGGTGTTGGGTGTTGGGGGAATTGCTTTTTAGGCAAGCGCATATGACCACCAAATCACAAATTTCCAAACTAGTCTCAATTAACCTTGTTGCTTCCACAAGAGTTTGTGCGGATAGAACATTGATATTAGCCTCGTTGAGGCATTCTGTGATAATCTGTATCGAAAGAGCTAGCTCTTCTATCAATAAAACAGTTTTTATGACTTGCATGGTCACTCCTTGGGGGTGGATATTTTTTTTAAGGATTTTATGAGCGATTATTTTTTAGAGCTATATAATAATCTATAGGAAAAATGCCCTTCTGTCAATGTGATAAATGAGATAAAATTAAAAAAATGCATTCGACAAAATAGGTGATTAAGGTAAAATTAAAAAAGGGTAGATGTGGAGTGATAAAGATGCTTATATATCCGGGTTTTTTTATATAGCCCAGTGAAAACAAAGTTCTCAAGATACGTATTATAGGCGCAGTTGAATGTAGTATAATGAGTGAACGCATAATCTCTAAAAGAAAATCATGCAAAGTGATGCGGAATTGGTGGAATTAGCCAAACAAAATCCAGAATTCTTTGGCATATTAATGGAACGGTATCAAGGACCGCTTTTTCACTATATCAGAAGACTGACGCAATTGGCTGCGGATGACATTGACGATTTGTTGCAAGAAATTTTTATCAAAGCCTACCAGAAACTTAACACCTATGATGAGGAATTGAAATTTTCCAGCTGGATCTATCGCATTGCACATAATCATGTGATTGATTATTTCCGCAAAATGAGTGCCAGACCACAAACTAATTCCTTGGAGGATTATGAATGGGAGAAAATTATTCAAGCCAGTCTCCCGCTAGGGAAGGAGATTGCTGATAAAGATTGCATAGAGAAGATAAAGAAATGTATTCAGAATTTGCCTATGCACTATAAGGAAGTGATGGTGTTGCGCTTTATTGAAGAAAAAGAATATGAGGAAATTATGGATATTTTGAAAAAGCCCAAAGGATCAGTGGCGACCTTGATTGCTAGGGGGAAGGAATTATTAAAAAAGGAAATGCACAAAAATAATATCGATTGTTACTAAAAATTATGAATGATTTAATTAAAAAAACACTCAACAGGATACAGCAAGAGCATATTACTCCCGAGCCAAGGTGGTTATTTTTGGTGCGTAAGTTTTCTTCTTGGTTAGGAGTGGTGGCGTTGCTTATTGTGGGTGCAATAGCTGTTTCTGCCGCCTATGCATTGCTTTCGCAACTGGATTGGGATTTGTATCATGCAATCCATCAAAATATGTTTTTTTACGGCGCTTCGATGTTGCCCTATCCTTGGCTGGTGATCCTGGGTGTATTTTTAGCAGTGGCCATCTGGGGGGTGCGCAAGACGGAAAATGGCTATCGCTTCGGTTGGTCAAAAATAATTGGTCTAGTATTGGGCGGCCTGCTTCTTTTGGGGTTGTTCTTTTCTTTCTTTGGTTTTGGCAATCGAGCAAATAGCATAATGAGTGGTCGCATCCCATATTTCATGCAATATACCATGACCAAGGAAATACAATGGATGCAGCCGGAGGAGGGGTTGTTAGCAGGAACTATTTTGACTATGGAAAAGAATCAATTTGCTCTAGCTGATTTGAATGGAAAGAAATGGGTAATTGATTTTGATGGGCAGACCTTGATTCGTCCAGCAGTGGATTTCTCCGTAGGACAAATGGTGAAGCTTGTTGGGAATAGAAAAGATGGGCAGAATTTTCAAGCAACAGAGATTCGTCCGTGGATAGGACGGGGCAAGATGATGAATGCCAATCAGGGCCATTCAATGATGATGAAAAATTTAAATAATTAAAAAATTCCGCCATAGGCGGATCAGCCTATGGCTGAAAATAAAAAAAATATATGAAAAATGAAGGATTTGTGGAACGGGGAATTCAATTAACACTCAGTGCTACGTTGCTAGTGTTGGCCCTATATTGGCTGAGTGGGGTGTGGGCCTGGATAACGGGAGCATTTGCTCTGGTAGTAATGATTTTTGCTATTATGGGATTTTGTCTATTGTATGCCTTGCTTAAGGTTAGGAAAGATAATTTAGGTCAACCAACGGTAATAAATATTTCCATCATAATGATAATTTATCTGGCAGTGCTTATTGGCGGAGGATACGCCAGTAATTTTTTCAGCCGGAAATTTTTTGTAGAAGATTTCAATGCCATGAACCAATATTATAAGCAGGCTCTGTTTGAAACCGGTCAGGAAAAACGCCCGGAAGCCAGGCGGAACTATGACGCATTGGTTGCGAGCTACGCTGTTTTTCAGCAAAAGTATACTCGTTATCAACCGTATGTTTTGCGAGGGGATGCGCAGCTAATAGCTGATCTAGAAAAGGTGGCCAAGATTATCACTGATACCAAACAGGACGTCTATGATGGAGATTTGAAAAAAGCGCATTTGGCATTGGAGCAGGTGCGACCGCTGACACAAGAGATTTTCAAGCGCAATGGTTTTTCTATGCTGGCGGTGACGCTGGTGGATTTTCATGACTCCATGGAAAAAGTATTAGACGTGGCGAACGCCAAGAATGCGGCGGGAGTACTGGCAGCTTATCCTGAGGCGAGTGATAAATTAGCCGCTGTGGAAAAAGAAGCGAGTGACGCCGAGATTCAATTGATCAGAGCCAATCTGGACGCCTTGTTACAATTAGCTACAGAAAATAAAAATGAAGCCTTGCCGGCCAAAGCCGCTGAGCTGAAAAGCAGCTTTGTGAAAGTGTATTTGCAGCGGGGTTAAAAAATGTTTTTATCTTGAGAGTGCCCACGAGGCAGCTTGACAAGTATGTGCATATTTTCTAGTATGAAGGTAAGAGTTCTTTTGTTGCAGGATACATTGGGGCAGATGCCTTAATTGTCGGGTTAGTAGCATGCCCAGTTTCCATAGCATGGAGAAACAATGCAAGAAAAGACTCGAGTGGGTTTACAAAAAAAGAACGATATTATTTTTCGTTTGTTATCGCAGGAGGCGATAAAAAATTTGTAAATCTAAAATTTTCAATTTTCAACCCTTTCCTCCACCAGCAGCATTGATTGTTCATCGAACTTTCAATGCTGTTTTTTTACCCTTGACAGATATGGGTGACGGGTGTACTTTTAAATACAAAATAAAAAAGAGGTAGATATATAAAAATAGGAGAGAAAATAGAACTTTCTAACTATTCAATAAAAATCTATGACTAGGACGATCAGGGCCATGCGCTCCACTTTCAACCTCTTGTTGTCTATTGTTGAGTTGTTTATCGGACTGGCTTTTGCGATTAGGATTTTTGGATCAGATGTCACTGCTCAGGGAGGATTGATGGATTATGTGAGTGGCGTTATGGATAGTATGGGAGAAGGCGTAACTGATTTAGCTAGTAATGTGGAAATAGTCGGACCGCTAGCTTTTCTCATCTTGGTTCTTGGTTTTATGTTGTTTAGTGCGTCGCTATTTCTGGCAATTCCTAGTGTTCTGCGACAAGGCCAGCGCAACGCGGAAATGGAGAACGGATATGATTGAATTGCTTAAGTGAAGATAGTCAAAAATAACTTCCTATGCTATAATAACCATATGGAAACACTTATCAAGGCTGACATTTTCTTTTTTATCTCCTCTATCGCCACCATCGTGTTGACGATTTTGTTGAGCGTGGTTTTGTATTATTTTATCCGGGCAGGCAGAGTTTTGTATTTATTGGCGGAGCAACTGCAAGAAAAATTTCAAGATTCGGAAGAGTTTGTTTTGGAGCTCAAAGAGCGCCTAGAAGGCAATCCGATTTTTCAATTCTTTTTTCCCCTGATGCGCATGCGAAGAAAAACAGCAGTTAAAAAAGAAAAAAAGCAAAGTTAATTAAATTCAGCCCTAGGCTGGAAGCATTTTAAATAAAAAACTATGCAAAAGAAAACGAACAATGCAAATGTTGTAGGGATGGCAGTGTTAGGAGCTAGTCTGGCAGGGCTCGCAGCGGGTGCTTATTTTTTCTTCGGACCTAACGCCAAGAAAAATCAAAAGAATGCCAAAGCGTGGGCGATCAAGATGAAGGGTGACGTAGTGGAAAAATTGGAAGCGGCCAAAGAAGTGACCGAGCCGGTCTATCACCAAATCATTGACACCGTAGCCAAGAAATATGCCAAGGGCACCAAGGCCACACAAGAAGAAATTGATGAGCTAGCCAAGGACTTGAAAAAACATTGGAAAACCATCAGCGC
>JBAZXY010000093.1:0-5705 GCA_041659585.1 Parcubacteria group bacterium
GCAGATATTTGCGAGACCAAGGCCGGTGCCTTTCAGATTGTTATTACTGAAATGACGTATGCTACTAATAAAGCGGCGATGATTGAAAAAATGGCTGATTTGGTGCATGAAGGCAAAATTGTCGGTATCAAAGACATTCGAGATGAGTCTGATAAAGACGGCGTGCGCTTGGTAATTGATCTGAAGAAAGATGCTTATCCGCAAAAAGTGCTGAATAAGCTTTATTCGCTGACAGATTTACAAAAGAATTTCGGTGTGAATATGCTAGCGCTAGTTGATGGAATTGAGCCGACAGTCCTTAATCTTAAAGCTATTCTGGAATATTATATTGTGCATAGAAAAATTGTGGTGACTCGTAAAACCCAATTTGAATTAGATAAGGCTAAGGATAGAGCGCATATTTTGGAAGGATTGAAAAAAGCCTTGGATCACATCGATGAGATTATTGAAACTATCAAGAAATCCCAAACCAGAGAGTTGGCCCATGTTAATTTGATGAAAAAATTCAAATTTTCCGATCGGCAAACCACCGCTATCTTGGAAATGCGCTTGCAAACTCTAGCTGGGCTAGAAAGAAAAAAGATTGAAGACGAACTGAAAGAAAAATTAGCCTTGATCAAAGAATTAGAAGCTATTTTGAAAAGTGAAAAAAAGATTCTAGATATTGTGAGAAATGAATTATTGCGAGTGAAGGAGAAATTTGGTGATGAGCGAAGAACGAAAGTAATCAACTCTGGTGTAGGTGAATTCAAACAAGAGGATTTGGTGCCTAATGAAGAGGCTATCATCACCATCACCGAACATGGTTATATTAAGCGAATGGACCCCACCGTGTATAAGGTGCAGAAGCGTGGAGGTAAGGGGGTTATTGGAGCAGTGACTAAAGAAGAAGATGGTATAAAAAAGGTGTTGGCCGTAATGACCCATGATGATTTGCTTTTCTTTACGGATTCAGGAAAAGTTTTCCAAACCAAGGCTTATGAAATTCCAACCTCTTCTCGCATCGCTAAGGGACAATCAGTCATTAATTTCCTACAACTTTCTCAGGAAGAAACTGTAACCGCTATTGTGCCGTTTGTGAAAGATGATAAATTCAAATATCTCCTGATGACCACTGAGCTTGGAACGGTGAAGAAAACTCCAATGGAAGATTTTGCTAATGTGAGACGTAGCGGCTTGATTGCCATAAATTTAGTCAAGGGTGATACGTTGAAATGGGTAGAGGCTACTACTGGAGAAGATGAAATTATCATTACCACCTCCAAAGGACAAGCTATTCGTTTCAAAGAGGCTGATGTGCGGGCGATGGGACGCAGCGCGACCGGCGTGCGGGGTATCAAACTTCGCAAAGATGACAGTGTGGTTGGTATGGACGCCGTTTTCAAAAATCAAAAAGGCAATCAGTTAATGATTATCACGGAGAATGGATATGGCAAACGGTCTGATTTGAAGGCATATAAGATTCAGAAGCGCGGTGGTTCTGGAATAAAAACTGCCAACGTCACCAGCAAAACTGGCAATGTGGTGGGAGCTAATATTGTGAATATGGATCAGATGGAAGAGGATCTCATCTTGAGTTCCGTCAAAGGCCAGATTATTAGAATCCCATTAAAGAGTGTTCCCACTCTTGGCCGGGCAACGCAAGGCGTGCGAGTGATGAAGCCACAGTCAGGTGATAAGGTAGCAGCAACTACTGTCTTGTAATAGTGATAGGTAGAAATAAAAAAGACGAGCTTCACGCTCGTCTTTTTTGTATCATTTTGAGCCCATAAACACAGGGTTTTATGCACAAAAAAATTGTCACGTCTGAAAATGGCGTAGGAGTGGAAATTATTCGAGCTACCTATACAGGTAGCTTTAAAAGAGGTGTAATGTGAAAAATAATCGGCAAAAAAACAACTTAGGCCGTTTTTATCGATATTCAATAGGTAAATGGTTAGACTGGATCTAAAAATGCTAAGCTTTAAATGAGGCTGTAGCAACTTTGGCGCCAAGGAAAAGAGCTTATCTAAATTATAACATAAATATATTGCAATGTCAACTCAAGGTGTAGGTCAAAATGTGTGAAGCCGGAATATTTATATTGTTCCACTGGCCTACCAGGCAGGTAGGCGTGGAACAAATCTTGGTGATCCAAATAAAGTGTCTCATAAATTGTTCCACGTGGAACACTTGGTAGTATTGTTTACGGATGATCATCCCCTATCTGTTGGAGAAAATAATATTTGGATATGATGTATTGGATTATTGGTAAATTAATTCCCCGTGGTTTTTCTTGATTGTTCCACGTGGAACATCTTTGAAATAGGTTGTTTTTGTGTATAATGTTAAATAAGGGTGGGCAAAAGGCTTATTTAATGGATGAATATTGGTATATAAAATAATTAAGAATAATGACGTATTTTTTAGGGATGAATGTTTCACGCGGAACAACTCTTCGTAAGTTAATTAAATATAGATACTACTGGGTTATATATAAGGCAAATGTTCCACGTGGAACATCGTTTGTGGTGTTATCTGTGCCGTATCAATATTTAGAATAATTTTGTTCCACGTGGAACATATGTTTCTTGGGTAGATAAAGAATGTGAATATGTATAAAAGAATAAATATTAATATTGATTACAGATATGAATAGATGATAGTTAATCTGTGGAAATGTTCCACGTGGAACAAATTATTGGTGTGTGGTGGGTGGATGCCGATTTGTTGTAGTTGTAATAAATCTTTTTGTGGAGTTAATAGGCTTTCTGTTAACTTATAATTTACTGATGGTTGCGTTTTTAAGGGGTGTTTTTTTTCTGTAAATGTTCCACGTGGAACTTTTTTTGTATAATAGATTGGGAATATTGAGTGACTTAATAGTTAAAATTGTTCCACGTGGAACAATTTTAGGGATATTGATGGTGTGATGTGAAACTGCTTTGATTGACAAATAATAGTTTTTGTTGTGTAATGCAGGTAACTGCGGTTGAGTCGTTCGAGTAGTATAAATTCTGATAAATGGCTTATGTTAGCCTTAATTGATGGTTGCTAGCTATGCGGAGTCCTACTGAGGATTGACTAACTCGCCAAAACTGGTATGATTCATATGTTGCGGGCCATTAGCTCACTTGGTAGAGCGCTTCCATGGCATGGAAGAGGCAATCGGTTCGATTCCGATATGGTCCACTAATGTTTTTATCTAGAAAGCTTATTTTGTGTTAGTATAATAACAAAGATTAATTATAGAATGCTTTCGTAGCTCAGTGGATAGAGCGCCGCCGTCCTAAGGCGGGCGTCGTAGGTTCGATTCCTACCGAGAGCACCGTTGAATACTTATGATCAAAAAAATTCCCTCTCAAATAATTGAGGTCTTGAAGACAATTGAAAAAGCGGGTTACGAAGCCTATGTCGTGGGCGGGTGTGTGCGAGATTTGCTGATGCAACGCTCTCCGCGGGATTGGGATGTGACGACCAATGCTCATCCGGAGCAGGTGCAAGCTCTTTTTCCGGAGAGTTTCTATGAAAATGATTTTGGCACGGTGGGAGTGAAGGTAGCGCGGTTTAGTCCGGGTGATTTTGAATATGATGTGGTGGAGGTGACGACGTTTCGGGTGGAATCAAAATATTCTGACAAACGTCGCCCGGACGCGGTGCGCTTTGCGGAAACTTTAGCGGAGGATCTGAGTCGGCGAGATTTCACTATTAATGCACTGGCTTTGAAAATATCAAATGGTGATTACAAAATCATTGATTTGTATGAGGGACAAAAGGACTTGCAAAATAAAATCATCCGTACCGTGGGCAATTCTTTAGAGCGCTTCGACGAGGATGCTTTGCGGATGATGCGAGCTATTCGTTTTCATAGTGAGTTGGGTTTTCAAATTGAGTCGGCTACCTATGCGGCCATTGTGAGTTTGCGAGAAAATATGCGACACATTTCTCAAGAGAGAATTAAAGATGAATTGGTGAAAATAATTCTCTCCGATGATCCGGCTAGCGGAATTGATATGTTGCACGAGACCGGCTTGCTGTCATATGTCATTCCAGAGCTTGAAAAGGGTGTAGGAGTGGCGCAAAGCCATCATCACATATATACGGTCTATAAGCACTGTTTGTTGTCCCTGAAGCATTGTCCTTCGTCAAAACTAGAAGTGCGCTTGGCCTCGCTTTTTCATGATATTGCTAAGCCGCAAGCCAAACGGGGGCAGGGTGAGGAGGCTACTTTCTATAATCATGACTATCTGGGGGCTAAGGTGACGGAAGGGATTATGCGTCGATTGCGTTTTTCCAAGGAGGTCACAGAAAAGGTGCGGATGTTAGTGGAAAACCATATGTTTTATTATAACCCGGAAGAGGTAGGTGAAAGTTCAGTACGCCGTTTGATTCAAAAAGTGGGGTTGGAGAATATGCAAGATTTGATTGATGTGCGGGTGGCGGATCGCTTGGGGTCAGGCGTGCCCAAGGCGAAGCCCTATAAATTGCGCCACTTGGAATATATGGTCGAGAAGCTATCACACGACGCAGTATCTGTGAAGATGCTAAAAATAAACGGCTCGGATTTGATCAGGGAGTTGCGTTTTCAACCGGGACCGAAGATCGGCGCCATTTTAGATGTGTTGCTATCGGAAGTGATTGAAGATTCCGCTAAGAATGAAAAGGCATTTCTGTTGATTCGCGCCAAGGAATTGGACCAGGAGGATTTGCAAAAACTGCGAGAGATGGCTAAAATGAAAATAGAGGAGAAAAAAGAAGAAGATGATAAAGAAATCCGTGACAAATATTGGGTGAAATAGTTTTTTGGGATATGGTGAAATTGGCCCGCCTCGCGTCGACGAGCAATCGTCTTTGCGATTCGAGGCGGTCATCTCAGCACTACTTGTCGAATAGGTTCAAGGTATTAATTGGGGATATGGTGAAATTGGTAGACACGCATGCTTCAGGTGCATGTTAGAGTAATCTTGTGAGAGTTCGAGTCTCTCTATCCCCACCTCCTAGTTATTATAAACACTGAATAAAGTGAAAGCAGGATATTTGAGGTGGTTGAAGAAATTGGATACAGAATCCGAAGGAGTATATAGGGAAGTTATTTGTCCATATTTTGAAAATGGGAAATGTGTGATTTATGCCAAAAGATTTGCCTGTTGCTGGAATTTCCCGCAGACGAAGGGATATTGCTCGCAAAACAAAACTTGCCAGATTATTCAAAATCAAATAGAAAATAATACGCCGGCATCCAGCGAGGCTTGTGTCCAGTGTCGGAAAGCGTGTTGTGAAAAAATCCTCGTGCCAGTGCAGGTAGAAGTCACAAAAGAATTTATGGAGAAGTGGATGAATATAGCTTGTGAAGATTGTCGGAAATTTTTTTGAATAAAGTTAGTGGAAAAATAAAAAAGCCAAGTAACCTCTCGTGATTACTGGCTTTTTTATTAAGCAGGAATGTTTTTTATAAATATTTCTTGGTTCCAATTTCGTCCGGCAAATAGGTTTGCTCGGTGCTGTCTTCCATGGGGGTATATTTGTAGCCCTTGCCATAGTCCAAAGCTTTCATTAATTTCGTCGGAGCGTTGCGCAGGTGGAGGGGCACCGGCAAGTTGCCGAATTTTTCCACGTCTTGCTTGGCCTGGTTATAGGCGCTGTAGGCGGTGATGTCCTTTTTGGATTTAGCCAGATAGATGACGCAGTGGGCCAAGTGAACATTGCATTCCGGATAACCGAGTTTG
>JBAZXY010000094.1:0-5666 GCA_041659585.1 Parcubacteria group bacterium
ATTTTGGACACCATTCGCGAGATCATCGACCAGGAGGGTGGCAATCCCACGGCCTACAAGCTCCACAAGCACCTTGAGAGCCTCGGAATTGAGGTAGGCAGCTTGAAAGGGACTATGCAGGTGATTGAGGCCTTGGAGAAAAAAGATCTCGTCAAACGGGACGAATCGAAGAAGCTGTTTTTGGTGGAAAATGATAATTACGCCAATTTTGAAAACATCTTTTCCATGCCAATGTATGGATTGGCTTCTTGCGGCGAAGCGCTGGCCTATGCTGATGGAAACGTGGACGGCTATTTGCAGATTTCCAAGAGTCTTTTTCGCCAGGAAAACCCCGCCAAGCTGTTCGCAGTGAAAGCCTTGGGAGATTCTATGAACAAAGACGGCATTGGTGACAGCGACTATGTGGTGTTTGAAAAATGTGAGGACTGTGAATATGAGGGCAAAATTGTCGTGGCGGTCATTAACGGCATGGCCACTATCAAGCGCTATAAGAAGCTGCCTCACGGCATGATTGGCCTCTTCCCACAATCCACTAACCGCATTCATCAACCCATCTATCTGGATGAATCCGATGCTATTCTGGTGGCTGGAGTTTTCCGCAAAGTCTTGCCGGTGGCTTTCGTGAGCCTATAATATTTTATTTAGGAAAAGTTATCCACAGTGTACAAAATTTCTAGGAAAAATCGCCACTTGGCGATTTTTTCAATTGTGGTATAATGATATTACATTACACTATATGTAGTAGAAAACTAGTTATAAAGCTAAAAGTTAATAAAATATATGAATTGTCCTTTTTGTAATAATGCCGAAACAAAAGTGGTTGATTCGCGCGATACCAATGAAGGGAAAATCACTCGCCGGCGTCGAGAGTGCGGTAAGTGCGGATCAAGATTTTCCACCTATGAGGAAGTTGAATTATTGCGGCTGACCATTGTGAAAAAAAATGGAGAAAAAACGGAATATGATAAATCTAAGCTGGAGACCGGGATCAGACGAGCATTGATCAAAAGACCAATCACGGAAGAGAAAATAATCAAGTTATTGGGAGACATTGAATACGCCATTCAAGCATTGGAAAAATCGGAAGTAACAACGAAAGAAATTGGCAAAATTGTTTTGAAAAAATTAAAGGAATTGGATGAGGTGGCCTATGTCAGATTTGCCAGTGTGTATAAATCATTTGGCAGTGTAGAGAGTTTTAAAAAAGAGCTGGACATGTTGGATAATAACTAAACTTAATTCAAAAAACTGTATGCTGAAGAAAAACAAAAATTTACCTACCGGAAAGGCGGGGAAAGTGGGGGAAAAGGGAGAGATGAAAAAAACTATTAGTAAAAAAACAGAAGCAAAAAAAGAGGAATTGGTTATGAAAGTCGTCAAGCGAAATGGCCGAGTGGCGAAATTCGATGTTGTTAAAGTAGCTAAGGCGGTAGAAAAGGCTCTAATGGCAACCGGAGAAGGGGGCAAAAAAGAAGCGGAGAAGGTGGCGAACAAGGTGGCTAAGCAATTAGAAAAAAGCGCTAAAAAAGGTTATGTCCCACAAATTGAGGAAATTCAGGATTTAGTGGAAAGAGTATTGATGATTTTGGATTTCGAAGAGACTGCCAAGTCTTATATTTTATATCGCGAACAACACAGAAAAATTCGGGAAACAGAAGAGTCACTTAAGGAGGCTGTGGATTTGGTGGATAAATATATTCAAGAAATTGATTGGAAAGTGAAGGAGAATGCTAATATGGCCTATTCATTGCAGGGACTGAACAACTACATTGCTTCGATTGTAAGTGCTAACTATTGGATGAATCGAGTGTATACCAAGGAAATTAGAATGGCTCATGAAGGTGGAGATATGCACATGCATGATTTGCAATTAGTGGCTGCCTATTGCTGCGGTTGGGATTTACAGGATTTGTTGCGCCGAGGTTTCACTGGAGTAAGTGGGAAGGTTTCTTGTAAGCCGGCTAAGCACTTTGGTTCTATTTTGGGTCAAATGGTGAACTTCATCTATACCTTGCAAGGTGAGGTGGCTGGAGCGCAGGCTTTTTCTAATTTTGACACTCTTTTGGCACCTTTTGTGCGCTATGATAAGTTGAGCTATGCCAAAGTGAAGCAAGAAATTCAGTCTTTTGTTTTCAATATGAATGTATCCACTCGCGTTGGTTTTCAAACTCCGTTTTCTAATATTACCTTGGACATTACTCCGCCATCCACTTTAGCGAAAGAAGTGGTGGTGGTGGGTGGGGTGCCACAAAAAGAAACTTACGCTGACTTTCAAGAGGAAATGAACATGATTAATCGTGCTTTTGCAGAAGTGATGACTGAAGGAGATGCTGATGGTCGGATATTCACCTTCCCTATCCCGACCTATAATATTGGTAAAGATTTTAATTGGGAAGATAAGCGTTTCAATGCAATTTGGGAAATGACCGCTAAATATGGCATTCCGTATTTTGCTAATTTCATCAATTCTGATATGCATCCAGATGATGCGCGCTCGATGTGTTGCCGCTTGCGCCTGGATAATCGGGAATTGCATAAACGGGGCGGTGGATTGTTCGGAGCGAATCCGCTGACCGGTTCTATTGGAGTGGTAACGATCAATTTGCCACGCTTAGGATATACTTCTAAGAATAAGAAAGAGTTTTATGCCGGACTGGATCATTTGATGGATCTGGCTAAAGATAGTTTGGAGACTAAGAGAAAACTAGTCGAGAGTCTGACAGATAAGGGACTCTATCCCTACACTAAAGTATATTTGGAAGCAATTAAAATGCGCAGAAATGAATATTGGGCGAATCACTTCAGCACCATTGGACTAATTGGAATGAATGAAGCTCTTCTAAATTTGATTGGAAAGGATATCACCACTAAAGAAGGGCAGAAGCTAGCTGAGGAGATTCTGGTACATATGCGTGATCGCATGGTAAAATATCAAAAAGAAACCGGTAATATGTATAATTTGGAAGCCACTCCTGGCGAAGGCACGGCCTATCGCTTGGCTCGGTTAGATATCGTGAAATATCCAGACGCGAATTTTGCCAACACTCAGTCGGTGAAAGAAAAGGACGCCGCTCCATATTATACCAATTCTTCCCAATTGCCAGTTTATTTCACAGATGATATTTTTGAAGCACTAGATTTGCAAGAGAATATTCAAACTAAATATACCGGCGGAACAGTATTGCATGGATTTTTGGGAGAGAGAATTTTGGATATCGAATCGACTAAGCAGCTAGTGCGGAAAATTGCGGAAAATTATTCCTTGCCTTATTTCACTCTCACTCCGACTTTCAGTATTTGTCCGGTGCATGGCTATTTAAATGGCGAGCATAGCAATTGTCCGAAGTGTATGGCAGATCAGGGTGAAAAAGAATACCTTAAATCTGACAGGTAGAAATAATTTTTTTAGCCATAAACTGATAATAGATAATTAAAATAAAAAAAGTAAATAGATTCCTGGGCAAAGTTAGAAAAACGTTGTGCGGGAATAGAAAAAAGATGGAGAAGTATATTTGCCACGATTGCGGAAAAACAATCGAGAAAAATGAAGAGTATATGCCGTATAAAGTAGGGAATGATGTATACGCCAAATGCAAGGCTTGTCACGCAGCTGATCCGGTTCTCAAGAACTTCCAGCGAGCAGAGGTGTATTCCAGGGTAGTAGGCTATATCCGACCGGTAGCACAATGGAATAAGGGTAAACAAGCGGAATTTGGAGATAGAAAGGAATACCTAACACCTCAGACTTGCGGTTGCTAGTTACGCAAAAAAAAGATAGTGGGGCAACTCCATCATAGCAGATGGACGTTGCCCCTTTAATTGAAAAATAAATCTATGATTATTGGAGGGTATCAAAAATTAACGCTCATTGATTATCCGGGGTGCATTGCCACCACTGTTTTTACGGTGGGATGTAATTTTCGCTGTCCTTTTTGTCATAATCCGGAATTGGTGGATTTACGTTTGGAGAGAGATGATCGCTCCGCCCAGGAATTTTTTGATTTTCTGGCCAGAAGGGTGGGGAAGTTGGATGGCGTGTGTATCACTGGTGGCGAACCTACTCTGCAGCCGGATATCGTGGAATTTATTAGAAAAATCAAAGCTATGGGTTTTGCGGTGAAATTGGACTCCAATGGCACTAATCCGACGGTGCTGCAAAAATTGATTGATGAAAAATTGATTGATTATATCGCCATGGACATCAAGAGTCAGCCGGAAAAATATGATGCAGTGACTGGGGTGGTTGGGGATATTGTTAGGATAAAAAAGAGTGTGGCTTTGATTATGGTTAGCGGATTGCCGTATGAATTTCGCACCACGGTGGTGCCGGGTTTGCATGAAGAAGGTGATTTTGTGGTCATTGCGCAGTGGTTGAAAGGCGCCACGACCTATTATTTGCAGGAATATCGGGAGGAGCAAAAAATTTTGGATCCCAATTTAAAGCAGGAAACTAAGGGAAAGACGATTGATTTGGAAAAGATAAAAAAGAATATTAAACATAATTTTGGGAAAGTAGAAATACGACGGTAATTTTAAATGAATTTTCAATTACTAAATGTTTAAAATGGGTTCATTTGGATTTCAATTAAAATTTAAAACTTAAAATTTATAATTTTTTGCGTATGCGTATCTATGTCAAAGTCTCCCCGCGCTCTTCCCGAAATAAAGTTACGCAGATGGAGGAAGGGGAATATAAAGTGCATCTCACGGCTCCACCAGTTGACGGAGAAGCTAATATTATGCTAATAAAGATATTAGCGGAGCATTTTGGTGTTCCTAAGAGTTCTTTGCGTATAATCGGCGGGGCGTCCGCCAAAACCAAAATAGTCGAAATCGACTAAAAACCTCAACACAAAGGGAGTTTTATTATGATAGGCGGAATAGCTGGTAAATTATCAATCATTAATATTTCAATTACAGATGTTCATGGTATTCCTCATTCAGCCATATTGAATTTGGATGGGAAGAATCCTAGTCAATTGGATGCTTCAGCTCACATCATTCCCAAGGCGTTGGAATTGTTGCGAGAGATTGAAAAGGCATCTTCTGGTGGCAAATAGCCAAGTCATTAAGTATAGGTTGTAAAATGCAAAGCTGGCAGGCTGGTGAGAGAAAAACTCGCCAGCCTTTTTTATTTTGCTATAATATGGTTATGAATAAGGCAAAAATATTTTCCTATTTGGGACTGAGTTTTATGGCTGGAATTTTCGGCGCTTCCTTCTTTTATCCCCACATAGTGGCCAGGTTTTGGTTTTCCGGGTTGCTTGTGGGAACTTTAATTATTGAAATAGTTTTCTATCGGAATAAGATAGTTTCGTTAATCTTTTTTATAGTATTATTTTTCTTGAGTGGTGCTTGGCTGACGACAGTGCAATTGGAAAAAGCGGTTAATTTGAAAAAAGAAAAGCAAAATTTTGTAGGTGAGGTAGCGGTCGTTAAGGAGCCCACAAGCAAGGATCGGTTACAGAAAATAGTGGTTGCCACTAAACCTGAAGATGATGAGGAAAAAATAAAGTTCTTAATTGCTACCAATGCCTATCCCAGTCATCACTATGGTGACACTTTGAAGGTCAGTTGTGTATTGGAACTGCCGCAAAACAAAGACACGACTTTTGATTATCGGATGTATTTGGCCAAGGATGGTATTTTTTATCTTTGTAATAGTC
>JBAZXY010000095.1:0-1700 GCA_041659585.1 Parcubacteria group bacterium
TTCGGACTTTTTCTTCCTCAATGCGCGGAGACTAGTCTTTTTGATCCCATAATGGAGCCGAAATTCACTTCAGATGGGGATGGGACGGTGACAGCTCCCAGTTCTTTGATGTTGCCTGCGGGTGGAAATATGGAGAGATATTGGTTAGATTTGTATAGATATAATAACCCAATGATTGACTTCAGAGTAGACAAGCAACACAAAGATATTTTAGAAGTGAGTAATCTTCTGTATTTTCTATCCAGCATCATCAAAACCCATAAATCATCTGAGACCTTGCCAAAATACATTTCTTCTCAAAAGCCAGGCGACTACGAAGAAATGAAACCGCGCATCAGAATGTCTCTCTATTCACCACTGGATATCCATCTCTACGATGAATATGGCAATCACACTGGACCGATCATGACTGCTGATGGTAAAGTGATTGAGGAAAACATCCCCAATACCTATTACAAGATATTTGGTGAACAGAAATATGTTGGCTGGAGTACGGAGGATAATATCCGCGTAGAACTAGCAGGCTACGCCGAAGGGTCATATGCCGTCAAACTTCAAGAAGTTTCTCTCACGGAAAATGGAGAAGAAGATGGTGATTTTATTTCCTTGGAAAATCTTCCTGTTATTTCTGGAACGCAGGTAGGATTCGATGTTCCAAGTGATGGTCTCAAAGCAATGACTTCTCTTTCAGCGGATTACGACGGTGATGGAAGTGAAGATTATATTGTCGTGCCAAAAATCAATAGCAGTGCTACACTGGAATTGAGTGATGAGAAAAACGATGATAGTGAGGATGGAACAGGTGACGGAATCGATGATGGGCAGGAAAATGATAGTGACCTAGAAGAAACTGATGCTGTGAAAAAGATAGAGAAAAAGGAGGAGCCGAAAATTGACTTATGGTCAGCCTATCTTTCTACAAAAACCTCAAACAAGAATTGCCAGCAAAGACTTAATATCAAAATCAATGGCAGGAGATTGGATGATAATGTTATGGTATTTATTGGTAATCAAAAGGCTAAAAGAGTGGAGAAAAGATCCAATAGAAAGGCAGTAGCTATTTTCTGCCTGGATAAACTATTGAATAAAAAGACAGGATTAGAGAGGAGTATTTCCGTTGAAAATCCAAAAACTAAAAGAGTGTATGCAAGAAAGAAAATTGATTTAAATAATATACTAAGTGTTAAAAAATAATTAAAAATGAGTGAAAAAAATGTATTAACTATTAAGTGGAGTTTATTAATAATTTCTTTGATAGGGACAATCTTATTGATTTTAAACAGCACAATTTGCACCGATGGATATAGATATCATTGTTTTTTAGCGAAATATGATAAAATATTTTTAGAGCCAATGCAGTTTACATTATTGTTTATTTTTGTAATATTATTATTCACTTTTTTAATCTCTGCTAAAGCTTTTAAAAAGTGGTTATTTTTTTTAGTTGGTTGGCTTATCTTTGACGTTGTATTTATTATTAATGCACCTACTTATATTAATGAGATAGGGCTTAATTTCACAAAGGAGGTAATATCTGTGTGGATGGGTTTCTTTTTTGTTTTCAGTAGTCTCGCCATGTTCATCGTCTCAAAAATGGATAATACTCCATTATGGCGCAAATGGGTTTATGGCATCTTGATTTTTATTGTTGAGGTAGTATCGATATTTATGCTCACATAGCTTGAAATTAATTAAAAAAA
>JBAZXY010000095.1:1716-5637 GCA_041659585.1 Parcubacteria group bacterium
TTCCAGCTTTTCGACGCGATAGATGAGGTCATTATGTTTAAAAACTTCAACTTTCTTATTGAGGTCAGCTTTGATATCTAAAGTGTTTAGTTTAATTTCTTGGACATCAGAAGTTATTTCAGCCACTTCTTCTTCTAGTTTCAAGAAATGGTTCTGTGTCATGGCAGCTAAATCCCTAACAGAATTATCTATTTTTTGTTCCAGCAAACTCACAGTTTCTTTGGCTGAAGCAGCTATTTTCTTCTCCAGAGATGCTGTGGTGACCTTGGCTGAATCAGCTATTTTTGCTTCCAGGGATTCTGTGGTGGAGGCCAATTTCGCTTCCAGGGATTCTGTGGTTGCTTTGGCTGAAGTAGCTATCTTCGCTTCCAGTGACTCTGTGGTTGCTTTGGCGGAGGCAGCTATCCTTGCTTCTAGTGATTCTGTGGTGTCAGCTAGCTTTGCTTCCAGGGATTCCGTAGTAGCTCTCAGGAGCTCGGCAATAGCAGCGAGGGTCACTTCTCCAGAGAGATTATTTTTTTCTTCCATCTTATTTTTCTTCGCTTTTGATTATTAATTTTTTGGTCTGCAATATTTTCACAATCGGTTTACTGCAAGCAGCACAAAGCTCAAAAGAATCGAATGCCTTGAGGCGATTATAAGCCAGCTGGAGATTTTCTGAACCTCGAGCGATGGTTTTTTTGCAGATGTCGCATTTGGTAATTCTCATAGTCTCATTATACTCTCGGGCTAAGGGGGTGTCAATTTGGGGTCTATTTTAGCCTCTAGAGCCCGCTATTATTGCCGGATTGGACTTTTTCCAGCAGGTCCTCGGCGATGCGGTTGTGGCAGGTTTTGCGAATGTTGTCATCGATGATGCCCTCACACAAGGCGGAGTCAGTTTTGGTGATAGCCAGGTCTTTGAGGCAATAGTCTTTTTCCAAATCTTTTTTGGCGTCGCAATTAGTGTCGGTTTTGATGGGGGAAATGCCACACACTTCCTGGCAATAGGCGAAGAGTACTAGGTCGTTGGCAAAGGCTTTGCAGTCATTGTCGCAGTGAACAGGGGTGATGTTGGCTTTGATATTGCTTGTGGTTGCGCCGGTATTTTTTTCTACGGAATTGCCAATGGAGTTTTCAATGATTCCTTCGGCTGGAGGGGTTGTTATTTCGCTCGGGTTTTCATTGACAGGGGGATTAGTCTGGATGGGTTCCGGAGCGGAAGAAATTGGATTAGTGTCAGAGGAAATGGGATTGGTGCCTACGGGCACGGTGACAGTTTTGGTGAAATAGCGATCATGGATGATGGGGTAAGTGAAAAAGGTGATGGCGCCTAGGGCGCCAAGGGTGATAGCGATGAGGACTAGTTTTTTCATTTGTTTAAATAAAAATTATTACAGTTCGCCATTTTCTTTGGCAGCAAAGTTTCTATCCTAACTTTCTTTTGGCACACAAAAGAAAGTTACAAAGAAAATGTGCCGCCCGAGCAAAATCTAAAAATAAATTTTCAACTCTTGTCCTAAATTTTATCGAGTCTCGCGGCGAGACAGATAAAATTCTTAACGGCCAATAGTCTTAATTTATAGTTTTAAATTTTACAGGGCGGGGTATGGGCAGGCTGTTTTAAAAATTTCCCGCATCGACGAAATACCAAACTACAAATTGAAACTTGGGAGCGTTAAGAAATTACCTATTAGTTTTCTTTTTTAGCATTTTCGGGAATTTTAGCGAACAAGTTGATAATTTGTTTTGGTATGTAGTTTTGCGGCCTTTTTCTTTTTAGCCACTTTTCTTTTGGGAAAAGAAAAATGGCACATTGTAAATTGACTAGTAATTCGATTCTAGGCTGATGCCGGAAAAGTAGTATTTCATGATGCGTTGATAATCCCAGTTGTGGTCACTGCCGGCTAGCTTGAGAGAGCCGTTGGCAATAAGTCCCACCATATGATTGCCGGCGGCTTCAAGCTGAGCGGTGGTTTGGGATGAGTTTTTTCCATAAGGATCAGCAACGGACTTGCACCAAGGATAATCCTTGGAACCCCAGCGTTCTTCAAAGCTGCGCGTCCGACCATCTGACCAAGAGGAGTAGGGTGTGAGAGCGGTTTCAGAGCCAGAGCGAGCCACGACACCCCGAGTTTTTCCGGCGTTGGTTCTGATGTTGGGATATTTTGTTTCCCAATCATAGCCATTATAGATTTGGGAACCGGAATCGGAGCGGATTTTGAATCCATAAACAGCATATTTAGTGGCGTAATCAATATACCACTGGCCGTAGGTGCGGAAAATGGTGGTCATTACTTTGGTGTGTTCCGCTGGTCCGGTGCCGGTAGTTTCGCCCATGCCCCAGACGTAGTGCTCCAGGGGAAGAGTGTTGATGATCCAAATGTTGCTGGAATCCGTGTAGCGGACTTTGATTTTGCCACGATATTGGTCATAGGAAGAGCTGGGGCGATAGACATCAAAAATCATATCGGCGTTGTTACCATCCGTGGCATCGAAAGAAACTTCTTGATTGGAGAGGGTGTCTGTAATAGAGCCGGATATTTTCAAATTGCCATTGGTGTCATAGGTCACGCGAGTGACGGTTCCGCCAGCAACTTGGGCGATGACCCCGCCACTCTTGTTTCGGATGTTATAGTTTTTGTTGGCTTGAATCTTGAAAGGCGTGGCTTGAATGTCGGATTTGGTGTATTTCCACAGCCCCACCGCAATTTCTGGTCCCAAATCAGTTTGGAGGAGATAATTTTTTTCGCTTTCAGAGATGGTGTAGAAATGATCGCCATTAACGGTATTGTTGAAGCGATAGACCGGATAGGTTCCGGCGACTTTGGTGGCATAGGCATAGAATCCGATACCTTCATAATGATATTCTCCTTGGGGATTCAAGAGGGAATTTTTTTCCGTTTCGCTGATAGTATAGAAATGATCGCCATTGCGCGTGTTGTTGAAGCGATAGACAGGTAGTGTGCCATCAATAGCATAATTTTGTGCATAAAAAGCGATTCCTTCTGTGGTATAGCCCCATTGTGGATTATTCATCAAGGCATTTTTTTCTGCGATAGAAATAGTATAAAAATGGTCGCCGTTAATGCGATTGAGAAAACGGTAAACAGGCACAATGCTGATGCTGTTTTTTTCTGTCTCCGAAATAGTATAAAAATGATCGCCGTTGGAGGCGTTGTAGAAACGATAGACAGGGGCGGTGCCACTGGCTTGTGCTTGATGGGCATAGAAGGCCACACCTTCGGAAACATAACCCCATTGCGGATTATTGAGCAAGGCGTTTTTTTCTCCTTCACTCATGGTGTAGAAATGATCGCCATTGGTGGTGTTGCGAAATCTGTAGATGGGAAAAGTATTAGTGGCCTGTGTGGGGCTGGCATGAAAAGCAATGCCTTCGGAGGCATAACCCGATTGCGGATTATTAAGGAGGGTATTTTTTTCCGTTTCGCTGATAGTGTAGAAATGGTCGCCATTAGTGGCATTCAGAAATCGATAAACTGGCAATGTTCCGGAAGCTTGGCTGGCATTGGCATAAAAAGCCACACCTTCACCGGCATAGGAGGAGGGGGTGATTTTGCCATAAAAAGCTGTGCCTTCAGAAACATAGGCAGCATGAGTCTTGTCGATGTTTCCAGTCAAAAAGAATAGGGAAACAAATAAAAGGAAAAGAAGTGATTTTTTCATAAGAAGATATTTATTTTTTGGTTATTTTTCTAGTTCCAGTATAACATGTTTTGCCTCAGAATGACAGATTTGGGAAAATGTAATATAATAGGATAATGAATGAAGATATTGCAATTAGCGTTAAAAACGTCTCCAAAACCTTCCGTATTCCCCATGAAAAGGTGACTTCTATTCGTGGTGCGGTGACGAGTGCTTTTAAGAATGGAGGCTATGAGGAATTCAAAGCGTTGGATGATGTTTCTTTTGAGGTGAAAA
>JBAZXY010000096.1:0-5623 GCA_041659585.1 Parcubacteria group bacterium
CCTTAGTCCATGCTCCCGAGCTGCTGATTACCAAATCAAAATCACGCAAATCAAAAATTTCCGGGGCCACAGGCATCAAAGGCAAGAGCCATTTCTTTCTTTTTTGTAGCCAGCGCGGAAATTTCTGTAAAAATGAAGTGTACACAATTCTCGTGGCAAACTTTCCCTTCATCGCTTCTTTATCATAGAGCAACGTATAAATAGGCGCTTCTGGAAACATTTCACAAAGCACCTCTAAAACCTTCTCCGCTCCACCGAGATCAGTCAAAAAATCATGCGCCAAGGCTATTTTTTTATTTTTTAGTTCCATTTTTTATAATATAGGAGTTACGCTTTTCATCATTCATTCGAACGCATGAGTTATATGATAATATTAGCTAAATTCTGAGCGCAGTCATCCCAACTAAAACGCCTGACATTAACATGTCCTTTTTCTATTATAGCATCTCGCAGGCTTTTGTTCGAGAGCAAACCTTGGACTCCCGAAGCAATCTGATCTGGCCTCTTTGGATCAACCAGCATAGCACTCTCCCCGGCCACCTCCGGCATCGAGGACACGCTGGAGGTGACCACTGGCACACCCACGCTCTGCGCTTCCAGAATCGGGATGCCAAAGCCTTCATAGAAAGTGGGAAACAAAAAAATGTCCGCTTGAGCTATTAATTCAAACTTATTCTCATCTAGCACAAAACCTAGTTGGATGATGTCTTCAGCATATTTTGAATCATTAATCATCTCTTCAATATTTTTGAACCCATGACCACCTCTCCCCGCTAGGACTAATTTATGTTCGATGTGATATTTTTCTTTCAGCATTTCGAATGCCTTAATAATCCCCACAATATTCTTTCGTTCCTCTAATCGACCGATGAACAGTAAATATGGTTTGTAATTTTGTCCGCCAGCTGGCGGATTGAATTTTGATTGAATTTCCAATTTTTTAATTTCGAAATTATGATTTGATTCAAAATTGGAAATTGGAACTTGGAAATTATCCTCATAACCTTCATAAACAACCTGTATTTTATCCGCTGGCACATCATACAATCTCATCAAATCTTGTTTAGTATTTTGAGAAACACTGACAATCGTCGTTGCCCAACGACAAGAATTGCGGATAGAAAATCGCATATACACCCGCTCCCAAAAAGAATAAGCTTGCGGCAGCACCTCATATTCCAAGCCATGCACGGTGACAATAGTTTTTTTCGGGTGAATCCACGGCACCGTATGCGCCGGCACAAACAGAGCGCCTACGGGATGCCAGAGCATCTCCAGTGACAACCCAGCTTGCGTCCATAGTCGTGACCAATCAATGATTTTGATTTTCCAATTGCTCGGCAAATCAAAGTCCACCGTCTGATTTTTGCGCACATACAAAACCACTTGATGTCCATCCAGTTTATTTCGTAAATTTTTGATCACCTGATAGGAATATTCTTCAATCCCCGTTCTTTGTTTCAAAAAAGCCCTTGAGCCGTCAATGCCTATTTTCATTGAAATTTATAATAACTATTATTTCTTAAACCATAATCGCTAAATATTGGCTTATTTTAGACAACATTCACTGACTACAGATCAACACTTGACTTTTTACTTATTTTGGAGTATAATAAAATGTTACACTAAACGTTTAGAAATTAATTTTCTTTTACAATGAGGTAGAAAATGAAAATACTATTATTTTCAATGTTAGTTGTTACAATCATCCATGTAATTGGGATGACAGCTCAGTACGCGATATTTAAATATTTATATTCGCGCATGATCTCAAAAGAAAAATAAGCAGACCAATGATTAGCTCCATTGCAATGTCTTCTCATGCTATCAGCCTGGGAGGACATTTTTTATTTTCAAAATAACTATCAAAACTCAAACGCCTTTTTAAGTTTTGAATAATGCCCTTGAACAATGTGCCATTTTTCTTTTCCCCAAAAGAAAAGTGGCAAAAAAGAAAACTACCGCATGACTACATACCAAGACAAATTTTCAATTTCTAAGCTAAAATTTCTGAAAAACTTTAAAAAAGAAAACCTACGAGAAATTTTTACGCTCATAAATCTCAATTTGTAGCTTGCTATTTCGTTGATGCGGGGTAAGTTTTTAAAACAACCTGCTGATACTCCGCCCTGCGAAATTTAAAACTATAAATTGAAGCTTGTGAGCGTTAAAAAATTTCCTACCAACAATCCTTTTAGTATTTTCGGGAATTTTAGCGAACAAGCTGAAAATTTATTTTTAAATTTCGCCTAGGCGGCACATTTTCTTTGTAACTTTCTTTTGTGTGCCAAAAGAAAGTTAGAACCTAAACTTTACTGCCAAAGAAAATGGACACTTTGTTTTTTCTGGTAAGAAAAAACAGTACTTCAATTTGTTGTCAAAAAAACTAATGAATAACTTTTTTATTTATTCAGCATAATTGTTCTCTTGTACAATTCCAGATTATCTAGGGCAATACCAATCCCCTTTACCACGCACAATAGCGGCTCATCGGCCACGTAACACGGTACTTCAATGGTTTTGGTAATCAACTGATCCAGATTGCGAATGAGCGCTCCGCCACCGGACAATACCATCCCCTTGTCCATCACATCTGCCGCCAATTCTGGCGGAGTTTCCTGTAACACCTTTTTGATGGCATTGATAATCTCGCGCAACTCATCCTGGATGGCCTCCGTCACTTCATTAGAAGAAATCTTAATGGTCTTGGGCAAGCCGCCAGTCAAATCTCGTCCGCGCACTTCCATGTGGTCTTCTTTGACCAAAGGCAAGGCCGAGCCAATTTTTATCTTAATATCTTCCGCAGTGCGATCCCCAATCGCCAAGCCATATTTGCGCTTCACATAATCCGCAATAGCTTGATCCAATCGGTTGCCGCCTACTCTGGCACTGTGGGCTGCTACAATGCCTCCTAAGGAAATAATTGCCACTTCCGAGGTTCCACCACCAATATCAATAATCATATTGCCAGCCGCCGAATTAATGGGGATGCCAGCGCCAATAGCCGCCAACACCGGTTCCTTCACTACATAGGCCGCTTTGGCTCCCGCCCGGATAGCCGCATCAATGACGGCGCGCCTTTCTGTGCTGGTCACGCCAGCCGGAATGGAGATCATCACTTCCGGACGAATCAATCGAAATTTCCCACTCACCTTGTTGATGAAATATTTTAGCATAGCTTCCGTGATTTTGTAATCCGCAATCACCCCATCTTTCATGGGCCGACTAGCCCTGATACTGTCCGGGGTCCGGCCCAACATCTCCTTAGCTTCATTACCCACGGCCAAAACCTTGTTGTCGTACACTGAAATAGCCACCACGCTCGGCTCATTAGCTACCACCCCTCGTCCAGGAATAAAAACCAAGGTATTAGCTGTGCCCAAATCAATTCCGATCTTTCTGATAAACATGTATTTTTCAATTTAAAATTTAATATATCTATTCTCTTGATAATTTTTTATTGCCTCACGAGTTGCTTGTTCTATCTTTTTTGGTAATTTATCCAATGCAAACCAACCCAATTCCTCACATTTATGCGGTTCATTATTTTTCAATTCTCCTTTTTTGTAATTAGCAATAAAATTTATCGCCACCCAATGCTGTCCTTCTCTTTTTATAATATGATCTGTATGAGGCAATTGACCCCACACATCGATATCAATATTCGCTTCTTCTTTTATTTCTCTTTTTACCATCTTAAGAGCAGTCTCCCCATATTCGACTCCCCCTCCCGGCTTGGACCACCATCCTGCATTATTTCTCACCTTGCCAAAACGCTTCATCAGCAATATTTCTTTTTTAACGTTAAAAATCAAGGCTCCGCCACCCACTCCAATATAATCATGTCCTGGTTTTAATTTCTTCACATTCATGATGTTCTAGATTTCTTATGCTCCTTCTTAAATTCTGATATTCTAAACTTGCCGTCAATATTTTTCTTTTCCCGCTTCATAATCTTCTCGTGCTTCTTCCAAAAAGCCTGCTCAAATTCCTCCACCGTCACACCCGTACTAATCAAATTACCGATAATCAAATTAAACAAATCCACATTCTCTTCCACAAAATTATCTTTTGACTTGCCTTTGGTCACGGCCTGCGCCAACTCCCCCAGCTCTTCCGTCATCAAATTCAAGCGAAAACTCATCTCTTCATTGTTCGTCCCTTTCATAGCGTGCTTCTCATGAAAAGCCTCAATAGCTGCGTAATATTTCTCCATTATTCTTTATCTTTAAATTATTTTAAACTGCTCTCATCATCTTTCAATTCAATATCTGCTCCAATGCTGCGCAAACGTTCTTCCAAATTTTCATAACCACGGTTAATCGAATAGACATCTCGTAAAATTGATCGGCCGGGAGCCGCTAACATAGCCACTAGCATAATAGCTGCCGGTCGCAAAGCCGGTGGACTCATCATCTCCGCCGCCTTGAATTGTATCGGCCCCTCCACATACACCCGATGCGGATCAAGTAGAGTTATTTTGGCTCCTAGGCGGTTCAAGTCCACGAAATAAATGGCTCGATTTTCGTAGGACCAATCATGAATCAAAGTGCGTCCTTCTGCCAAAGAAACGATGGGCACAAAAAAAGGCAGATTATCCATATTAATCCCCGGAAATGGCAAGCCATGAATCTTGTCTTCTGACGATTTTAATTTAGAGGGGATGATTTCCAAATCTACTAAATCAGTCTTTCCATTCCTCGATTTATATTCTTTCAAAATATGATAACATTGACCCATCTTCTCCAATTTCAAAAGCTCCAACTCTAAAAATTCAATCGGACATCGTTCAATAATCAACTGACTCTTGGTTACAATTGCTACTGAAATAAAAAACATCGCCTCGATCGGATCTTCACTAATCTCATAAACCACATCCTTTTTTATTTCTTTTACTCCCGTAACCTCCAAAGTACCATTGCCAATTCCTTTTATTTTTACCCCTAATTTTTCCAGAAAAAAACACACGTCTTGCACCATATAATTAGCGGTCGCCATTTTAATAATGGTTTTTTCCGGGCGCTGTGCCGCCGCCATCAAAGCAGTTTCCGTCACTGTATCCCCTGATTCATACAAAACTACTTTTTCCGCCGCTTTGAATTTTTCGGTATTAATTTCGAAACCACCATCCAAGGCTTTTATTTTAATGCCAAATTTTTCAATAGCAAAAAGATGCGGCCGAATGGTGCGCTCACCCAACTTGCATCCGCCCGCTTGCGGAATGAAGTATTGCTTGGATTTACCTATCAAGGAACTGATAAGCATAATCGCACTTCTGGTTTTTTGCGCCGCTTCAATATTAATATCCGCTATTTTGAATTTAGCTGGCGGAGTCAAGATAATCGTTTTTCCCACTCGCTCCACCCGCACCCCAATACTTTCCAACACTTCCACCCACCGATTCACTTCCTCAATCTGAGGAACATTTTTGAGAGTGGTTTTCCCTTTGTTTATCATAGCAGCTGCCAACAAGGCCACTGCCGCATTTTTTGATCCATTGACTGCAATCGCTCCAGAAAGCTTTTTACCGCCATGTACTTTGAAATATTTCATATATTTATTCTGCTTTTTTAACCTATTATGTCCATCTGAAACGAAAACTCACCTTTACCAGGTAATCCCA